>JAYWFP010000239.1:0-3686 GCA_043778745.1 Chloroflexota bacterium | reverse complement strand
GCCTGGGCACCACATGCGCTCCAGGAAGTCCTCGATGTCGTAGAAACGCGGCCACGCTGGCAGACGCGTGGAGCCCTGCCTCCGGGCGAGGGGATCGGGCTTTCGGTGGGCTACTGGCCGGGCAGCAAGGACCCGGCCGCAGCCCTGTGCCGGATGTCGCCTGATGGAACCGTCCAGATCGTCACCGGGGTTGTCGACATGTCTGGCACGAGCGGGGCGTTCCAGGCGATCGCCGCCGAGGTGCTCGGGATGTCGCCGGATGCCATCGAGATCATCACCCTTGATACGGGGTCCGCACCACCCTCGCCAGGCAGCGGTGGTAGCACCGTGACCTACTCGGCCGGACGGGCGGTTCGTCTCGCGGCCGAGGATGCCCGTCGCCAGCTGCTTGCCGCGGCGTCGGCCGAGCTGGAGATCTCGGTCGATGACCTGGAGATCGTCGACGGCGTGGTCCGTCCGCGTGGTACTCCGGGTCGGGGACTGCCGGTAGCCAAGCTGATCCGGGCCAACGATCGGGCATCCAGGGCCCCGATCGAGGGGCATGCGACCTCGGCCCACACGAGTCTGGCGCCCTCCGTTTCGGCATTCCTGGCTCATGTCCGCGTCGACCCGGCGTCGGGCGAAACCCGTGTCCTGGGCTTCGAGGCCATCCAGGACGTGGGAAGGGCCTTGAATCCCGCGCTGGTCGCCGGTCAGCAGTACGGCGGGGCGGCACAGGCGATCGGCTGGGCCCTCTACGAGGAGCTGGTTCATGATGCGGGCGGCCAGCTCATGACGGCGACCTTCCTCGACTATGCGATCCCGCGCGCCGAGCATGTGCCGGCGATCGACGCCTCCTACGTCGAGATCCCCGCACCAGACGGTCCCTTCGGCGCGAAGGGCATCGGGGAGGCTGCCGTCGTCGGCGGCGCCGCGGCAATCGCCAACGCCGTTGCTGCGGCGACAGGCATTCGGCCGCTTGAGCTTCCGATGACCCCGTTGCGGATCTGGCGCGCCCTCCGCGATCAGCGGATCACCGACGAATCGACGCCCGGAGACTGATCCCGGGCTCGTCGGCCCGGAGCGAGGCGTGCACGCCGTGCGACAATGCGCCCCGATGCCCAGCCAGATGCCGACACCGATTCTCGACCTCGCGGGCGGCCCACCCGGACGACCGGGAATCTCGAGTCAGACCGCAGCCCAACTCGAAGCGTGGTTCCGCGACCGCGGCGAGCCGGCGTTTCGAGCGCGCCAGGTCCTCGACGCCGTCTGGCGGTCGGAAGCCGCATCCGTCGACGCCGTCTCGACGCTTCCCGGCGACCTGCGGAGCGCGCTGACTGCGTCCTTTTCCTGGGATACCGTTGCCGACTCGGAGTTCGTCCTGGCCGATGGTGGTCGTACCGAAAAGGCACTCCATCGGCTCCGTGACGGGGCAGCCATCGAGAGCGTGCTCATGCATTACCCCTCAGGAGCCGACCGGCGCGAACGGAACACGTTGTGCATCTCGAGTCAGGCCGGATGCGCGGTTGCCTGCCCGTTCTGCGCGACCGGCGAGCTCGGGTTCGGGCGGGATCTGCAGACCGCGGAGATTCTCGACCAGGTTCGAAGCGCATCGCGGCGCCTCGTGGCCCGAGGTCGACGCCTGACGAACATCGTATTCATGGGCATGGGCGAGCCGCTCCTGAACCTCGATCGAGTGCTCGAGACGGTCGCAGCCCTGAACGATCCAGGGCGGTTCGGTCTGGGGGCACGGCACATCACCGTGTCGACCTCGGGTGTCATACCCGGTATCCGGCGCCTGACCGCACTCGGGCCGCAGTTCACGCTTGCGGTGAGCCTCCACGCGGCCCGCGATCCACTCCGCGACGTGCTTGTGCCGCTCAACCGACGCTGGCCGGTAGCGGAGGTCGTTGCCGCTGCCAGCGAGCACGCCGTCGCCACAGGCCGCCGCATCAGCTATGAGGTGACGATGATCGGAGGCGTCAACGACACCGATGCAGATTCGGACGCCATGGCCGAACTCCTGCGAGGCACGCTCGCGCATGTCAATCTGATCCCGATGAACCCGGTTGCGCACACGCCGTGGACCGCCAGTCCGATGCCCGTCATCGAGCGGTTTGCGGAACGGCTGCGGCGGGACGGTCTGCCCGTGACGATCCGCCGCAATCGCGGCCAGGAAGTCGGCGCCGCCTGCGGCCAGTTGGCAGCGGATCGTGCTGGAGCACCGCCGGTGGCCGCCGTCGCTCGTCGGCGAGCCCGGCTCGAGGAAACGTCCGCAGCGGCACTTCGCGGTGAGCGCAGCGTCGAGGGGCTTCCCAGCGGTGTCGACGCCTGATGTCCTCGCGGAGCAACGTCGCACCGACGGCAGCGAGAACGCTCGGGCGGGCGCGGGTGGCGGCCAGCATCCTCGATGCCGACCTTGGCAACCTCGCCCACGCAGTTCGCCGGGCGGAACGGGAGGGCGCGGATCGGATCCATCTCGACGTGATGGACGGCCACTTCGTCCCGAACCTGACCTTCGGCCCAACGATGATCAAGGCGCTCCGTCGTCGGACACGATTGCCGCTCGATGCGCACCTGATGATCTCCGAGCCGGACCGCTACATCGACGAATTCCTCGATGCCGGCTGTGACTCGGTGACGATCCATGTCGAGATCAAGCGTCCGATCGAGCCGATCCTGCGCAAGATCCGGTCGGCCGGGCGCGCCGCCGGACTTTCACTTCGCCCGGGTACGCCGCTTGCCGCCCTGGAGCCGTATCGCAAGTTCCTCGACCTCGTGATGGTCATGACGGTTGAGCCGGGGTTCGGCGGGCAGGCGTTCATGGCCGACGTGGCGCGCGAGAAGGTTCTTGCCGCCCGCGAGTACCTGTCCCACAAGCTCCACGGCGCGGAGGTCCATGTCGATGGAGGGCTGAGCCGTGACACGGCAGAACTGATTGGCGGGCTTGCGGCTGATGTCCTCGTCGTCGGTTCGGCCCTGTGGATCAAGGGCCGCGACATGGGACGGGAGATTCGGCTGGTCCGTGCCCTCGCCGATGAGGGTTACCAGTACTCCCTCAACAACGGGGTACCACCCATCCCGCGCGATCGCATGGTCACCTTCGCCACGCTTCCGCGCCACCTCGCCCGGACCCTCCAGGGAGAGATCGAGCGTTCCGGCATCCCGGCGTTCGTCTTCCGCTCTGGGCCGTTTGATCTCGATGCGCGGGACGAAGAGCGAGATTGGGATCTGCTCCTGCCCGCGTCGGCAGAGGCGGCGGCGGGGCAGCGCTTCGCGCAGCGCCGAGCGGCATTGCTGGTCGATGCGACGGCCTGGCGGGCCGCCGGGATGCCGACGCCACCGTTCGTTCCGGCACCCCTGCCGCCCCAGCCGGACGAGCTTGTCCCTTGAGCGAGGACGCGCCGCGGTTCCGGGATCTGACAGGTGAAGCCATCGCAGCCGGGGGGCCGCTCGCAGCCGAACTGAACTCTGCCGAACCGCCGACAGCCGAACCGAACGCGGCCGAACCGAACGCCGATCTGCATCGCCGCAACGACCGGTTGCTGCTGTTCACCATCGTCGGCTATGTGGTGGTGCTGTCGGGTCTGATGATCGTGAGCGGTGTCTCGATGACGCCCGATGTGATGCTCGTCGCCCTCGGGCTGGCCGCCGTCATTCTCGGTCGCGGTCGGCTGTTCATCCGCGACTGGGTCCCATTCATCGGT
>JAYWFP010000238.1:0-3687 GCA_043778745.1 Chloroflexota bacterium | reverse complement strand
TCGCCGGTGAAGGTGTCCTTGAGGCCGACGATCGCGGCGATATCGCCCGCGTAGACCTCGTCGATCTCCTCGCGGTGGTTGGCGTGCATCTGGAGGATGCGTCCGACCCGTTCGCGCTTGCCCTTGGCCGTGTTCTGGACGTACGAGCCAGCCTTCAGCGTGCCCGAATAGACGCGGAAGAACGCGAGCTTCCCGACGAACGGGTCCGCGGCGATCTTGAACGCCAGGGCCGCGAAGGGCTCCTTGTCGTCGGGGATGCGGACCAGCTCCTCGTCCGTTCCAGGACGCAACCCGATGGTCGGGGGCACGTCGAGCGGCGACGGAAGGAATTCCGTCACGGCGTCGAGCATCGGCTGCACGCCCTTGTTCTTCAGCGCGGAGCCGGTCAGGACGGGCACGAACTTCGACTGGAGCGTACCGAGGCGGAGGCCGTGACGAATCTCCTCGACCGTCAGCGCCTCGCCCTCGAGGTACTTCTGGGTGAGCGCATCGTCGGCTTCGGCGACGGCCTCGATCATCTTCTCGCGGTGCTTCGCGGCTTCGGCCCTGAGGTTTTCCGGGATCTCGACGACGTCGATGTTGGTGCCGAGGTCATCGTGATAGATGATCGCCTTCATCTCGATGAGGTCGATCACGCCCGCGAAGGAGTCTTCCATCCCGATCGGGATCTGGATCGGGACGGGTCGGGCGCCGAGCCGATCGACGATCATGTCAACGCAGCGCCAGAAGTCAGCGCCGGTACGATCAAGCTTGTTGATGAAGCAGATCCGCGGTACGGAGTAGCGATCGGCCTGCCGCCAGACAGTCTCGGACTGGGGCTCGACGCCCGCGACCCCGTCAAAGACAACGACGGCGCCGTCGAGGACCCGCAGGCTCCGCTCGACTTCAACCGTGAAGTCCACGTGCCCGGGCGTATCGATGATGTTGATGCGAAAGTCGTTCCAATGGCAGGTTGTGGCCGCGGCGGTGATGGTAATGCCGCGCTCCTGCTCCTGGGGCATCCAGTCCATCGTGGCTGCGCCTTCGTGGACCTCGCCAAGCTTGTAGATCTTCTTGGTATAGAAAAGAATCCGCTCGGTGACCGTGGTCTTCCCGGCGTCAATGTGCGCGATGATTCCGATGTTTCGCGTGCGCGCAAGCGAAACCTGGCGTGTCACAGTCCGTACCGTTCCCCGGTTACCACTTGAAGTGGCTGAACGCCTTGTTGGCGTCCGCCATCTTGTGCGTGTCTTCGCGTCGCTTGACGGCGGCGCCGAGGTTGTTCATGGCGTCCACGAATTCCGCCGCGAGCTTCTCGCTCATGCTCTTGCCGTTTCGCTTGCGGGCGGCCTGAACGAGCCAGCGCACACCCAGCGACAGTCGACGATCGCCGCGGATCTCGACCGGCACCTGATAGGTGGCCCCGCCGACGCGGCGCGGCTTGACCTCGATGATGGGCGTGGCGTTGCGAAGGGCGGATTCGAGCACTTCGAGTCCGGGCCGCTTGGCCGAGGCCTCGGCGCGGGCGAGCGCCTGACGCAGGATCCGCTCGGCCAGATTCTTCTTGCCGTCGGTCATCAGCTTGGCGTGGAAACGGGCGGTCGTCCGGTTGGCCGGGATCTGCTCGTACTTCGCCTTCCGGGGCATGCTGGCACGACGCGGCATCAGCGCTTCCCTCCGACCGCGGGGGCAGCCTTGGCTCCGTACTTCGATCGACCCTGTTTGCGGTCGCGCACGCCAGCGGCGTCGAGGGTCCCGCGGATGATGTGGTACTTGACCGACGGGAGGTCCTTCACGCGACCGCCGCGCACGAGCACAACGGAGTGCTCCTGGAGGTTGTGGCCGATCCCGGGGATGTAGGCCGTGACCTCCATCTGGTTGGTCAGGCGCACCCGCGCGATCTTCCGAAGTGCCGAGTTCGGCTTCTTCGGGGTCATCGTCCGAACCTGCAGGCAGACGCCGCGCTTCTGAGGCGCTCCCGGAATCGGGACCTGGCGCTGTCGGAGGCTGTTCCAGTTCTTGCGCATGGCGGGAGCCTTGATCTTCGAGATCTTTGGCTTGCGGCCGTGGCGCACGAGCTGGCTGATTGTCGGCACGAAGACGCTTCTCCTTTCAAAGGCACAAATCGGTCGCTGCGGCTCCGTGAGCCGCGGGTCGACCCGCCGGGTGTTCGGGACCCTCGGCGAGGACCCTGTCCCATCTCAGATGGGGTTTCTGACACGGGGTTCGACGCCCATGTCGAGCGCCGCCCCTTTCGGAGCCACGATCGCGGAGTGTATCAATCCAGCCGATCGGGTGTCAACCGAGGCCGGGTGCCCGGAGCGGCGCTCCCACGCTGGGAGCACCGGTCCACTTCGGTCAGTCGGCGGGTTCGGCGGCGGCCTCACCCTGAAGCAGCGGATTGGTGTTCGGATCGATCTCGTCATCCGAGCCCGAGCCTGCGTCGGTCACGAACGGATTGAACGAATCGTCGTCCGAGCCGGCGATGGCCGCGGCACGGGCGAGGCCCGCCGCATCGTCGTCGGCCGAGCGAGGTGATCCGTCCTCGAGGAACGGGTTGTACGCCTCGCCGCCGTCTTCCAGCGCCTCCCCGGCGAGCGCCTCGATGGCCGCTCGTCGTTCCGATTCCTTGCGTGCCGCCAGGTTGGCGGGCGCACCGGATCCGGCCGGGATCAGCTTGCCGATGATCACGTTTTCCTTGAGTCCGATGAGGTGGTCCTTGGCGCCGTTGATGGCGGCCTCGGTGAGCACCCGCGTTGTCTCCTGGAATGACGCTGCGGCAAGGAAGCTCGATGTGTTGAGTGAGGCCTTGGTCACGCCCAGCAGGACGGCCTGGGCCGTTGCCGGCTCTCCGCCCTCGGCGAGGACCCGGTTGTTCACTTCTTCGAAGTCAAGGCGATCGATGAGCTCGGTCGGCAGCAGTTCGCTGTCGCCCGGCTGGTCGATCCTGACCTTTCGGAGCATCTGGCGGACGATGATCTCGATGTGCTTGTCGTTGATCGTGACGCCCTGGCTCCGGTATACCTTCTGGACTTCCTTGACCAGGTACCGCTGAACGGCATCCCGGCCTCGGGTATCAAGGTATTCCTGCGGGTTGATCGGCCCATCGGTGATCGCGTCGCCGGCGCGCACATCCTCGCTGTCTGCGACGAGGAGGCGAGCGTTGTGCGGGATGCCGTACTCACGTTCGACAATGTCTTCGGCACGGATGACGAGACCGTCATCCGTCTTGGCGAGGAAGCCCTTCACGGGAGAGGCAATCTCGACGACGGGTTCGCCCGCGACACGGGCCACGACCTGACCGGCCTCGACGAGGTCGCCGGGGGCGGCGAGCATCTCGGCATCGGCTGGCAGGGCGAGGATCGAGTCGTACGACTCGCGGCTCGTGACCTTGACCTTGGTGGTGGTCCCTTCGCGCACGACTGAGACGACTCCATCGATGTGGCTGATCTCGGCCTTGCCCTTGGGGACTCGCGCCTCGAACAGCTCCTCGACCCTCGGCAGGCCTGCGGTGATGTCCAGACCGGCGACACCGCCGGTGTGGAACGTTCGCATCGTGAGCTGGGTCCCCGGCTCCCCGATGGACTGTGCGGCGATGATGCCGACCGCTTCGCCGACGCCGACACCTTCGCCGGTCGCGAGGTTGCGGCCGTAGCAACGACGGCACACGCCGTAGCGGGCCTCGCAGGTGAGCGGTGAGCGAACCAG
>JAYWFP010000237.1:0-21318 GCA_043778745.1 Chloroflexota bacterium | reverse complement strand
TCAGGAAGACGATGTAGACCATGACCATGAACGTGGTCAGGCCGGCTCGTGCCTCCGTGGCGAGACTGGTGCCTCGCTCAGAGAACTTGAAGTAACTCGCAATCGCATCCACGCGCCGAGGACCCTCCCTTCCCTTCAGGCGCACCGCCCCGCCAGGAGGCGATCAGCGCCATCTGAGGTCCGACCGGACCCCAGACGCACCTTCTGCGGGCTCCGAGCCGCCGGTGATTGGCCTTCCCTCGAGACCTGCCGTCCTCACCGCTTGGGAAAGCGAGGACCACCGCCACCGTGCCGGGACGCCCGCGTCGGGAGCAATGCGCCGATGGTAGCGCGCCGAGTCGCCCGTGAACGACTGAAATTGCAGGAATTCCCGCCGGACTCGGTCCGGCGTCAGCCTCAGTCGTCGGCGCTCTCCTGGCCGAGCAGCTCCATCTGGATGAAGCCGGATGTATCGAACGCCAGTTGGTGCGGTGCAAACGGCGAATAGCCACCCGATTCGCCGATTGGCGCAAATTCCAGGACCACCCGCTCGTCGTTCTGGACGAGCTCGTAGACGAGCATCTGGTCCGGCCGCGTCGAAAACTCGAGGCGCTCGAACGAATCGACGTTGAGCGTGACACCGATCGGGGTGAAGAAGCTCGACACGTCGGGCTGGTCCGTAACGATTCGCTCGACCCAGCCGGTACCGTGGGTGACCAGATCACGGCCGCGGAAATAGCGATAAGTAACCGTCTGCTTGAGCAGCGGCCGGAGCAGATTGAGCATGTCCTCGCGAGTGGAAACGACGCCATCGTTCACGAAGAATTTCGCGGGCGGCTCGCTGACCAAGAACGGCTCCTTCCGGATGGGCACAAATGCGGACGGAACGCCGCCGATGGTACCGCACCGATCGGCGCTCGACCAGCCTGATCGACTCGATGCAACGATCGGAGCGGGCAGCGGTCAGACGAGCGCGGGTATGATCGACCAATGCTGCTCGCCATCGACATCGGAAATTCCAATGTCTCGCTCGGCTGGTTCGTGGACGGTGCCCTTGTCCAGCGTCGTCGCGCAGTCACCGCGCCCGGCTCCACGAGTCGCGAACTTGAGCTCCTGCTCGACGAGACTCTGGGGCGAGACGGGCTTACCCTCGCCGACGTAGGTGCCATCGTGCTTGCGTCCGTGGTGCCTTCGTTGACGTCGGCCCTCGAAGAACTCGCCGCGCGACGTTCTCGCCCGATCCTTGTCGCCGGTGCCGCAACGATGCCGATCGGCATACGGGTCGACCACCCGGAAACCGTCGGCGCGGACCGCCTGGTTAATGCTCTTGCGGCGGCCAGGCTCCACGGGATGCCGGCCGTTGTCGCCGACCTCGGCACCGCGACCACCGTCGATGCCGTCGCCGAGGATGGGGCCTTCGTCGGCGGTGCCATCGCGCCCGGCCTCGACCTCGGGCTGGAGGCACTTGCATCGCGGACGGCGCAGCTGCCCAGGATTGATCTGGTGGTCCCGGATCGTGCCATCGGGCGGGACACGGTCTCGGCCATGCAGTCCGGGACGGTCTTCGGCTACCAGGCCCTCGTCAGCGGCCTGATCTTGCGGGTCCGTGCCGAACTCGCGGCGGACACCGGCATGGCCCCGGCTGCCGTCCGTACCGTCCTGACCGGCGGGCTCAGCGCGGTGTCGTGGGCTTCCGCCATCGAGGGCGTGGACGTGATTGATCCGGATCTGACCCTCAAGGGCCTGGCCATCCTGCATGCCGAGGTCAGCGGCGCAACGGCCGGCGGAGACGTCGGGCGGTGACCGGGCGCCTCAATGGGCGCCTCGATGGGCGACTGATCGCGCTCGGGGTCACAGGCTCGATCGCTGCGTACAAGGCTGTCGAGCTGCTTCGCCTCCTAACCGCGGAGGGCGCGGATGTCGTCGTCCTGCTCTCGCCGGCGGCCACGCACTTCGTCGGTCCGCTGACCTTCGCGGCCTTGTCCCGTCACCCAGTCGAGACCGAACTCATGGAGCTTCTCCCCGACGGTCGGATCGGCCATATCGTGATCGCTGATAGCGCGGATGCGATCGTCGTTGCCCCGGCCACGGCACATTGGCTCGCCTCCATGGCTACGGGAATGGCCGGCGACGTCATCACGGCAACCTGCCTGGCGACCTCGGTCCCGGTCATTGCCGCGCCGGCCATGGATGGCGACATGTGGACCCACCCCGCGACCGCCGCCAACGTCGATCGCCTCCGGACCGTGTTCGGCTATACGGTGGTGGAGCCGGGTTCGGGCCCGCTGGCCTCGGGCCAGTCCGGCGTTGGGCGACTGGCAGATCTTTCGCTGATCGTTGATGCGGTGGTACGGGCCGTCGCTGGTAGGCCTGTCCGTGCGCCTGATCCCGCCGCCCGTCCGCCGCGGATCGACGGGTTCGTGCGAGAAGCGGATCTCGAGGGCCGGCACGTCGTGGTTACGGCAGGCGGGACGCGTGAGCCGATTGATCCGGTCCGTTTCATCGGCAACCGATCCACCGGCCGGATGGGTATCGCCATTGCCGAGGCCGCCCTGGATCGCGGGGCCCGCGTCACCCTCATTGCCGCCGCAGTGAGCGTTCCGCTGCCGGACGATCGCGCGACCGTCGTTCGAGTTGAGACCACCGACGAGCTCCGCCGCGCCCTCCTCACCACCCTGTTCGGCGGCGCGGACGGCATGCCCCCCGTCGAGCGCGGGGACCCACCCACCGCCCGGTTCGATGTCCTGGTCATGGCGGCCGCGGTCAGCGATTTCCGACCGACGCGACCCTCGGACCTGAAGGTGGAACGCACGTCCGGGCTGACGCTCGAGCTCGAGCCCACCCCAGACCTCCTCGCCGAAGCGGCACGAGTCGCGCGCGGACTCGACCTCACCGGCGCCGAGACGCGTATGGGTCTGGTTCCGCGTCCGGTTTTCGTCGGGTTTGCGGCTGAAACGGGCTCGCTCACCCGGGCTCCGGACAAGCTCCGACGCAAGGGCGTGGACCTGCTCGTCGCGAACGACGTGACCGCGCCGGACTCGGGCTTTGGGTCCGCTACCAACAAGGTCGTGATCCTCGATGCCGACGGAGGCGCGGAGGACCTTCCCCTGCTCTCGAAGCGCGAGGTCGCCGACCGGCTCCTGGACCGGATCGCCGCACTGATGGACGCCCGTGCGCAGGCAGTGCAGACTGCCCCGATGAGCGAGTCACCGGGATGAGCGCCACCGGCTCGGTCCAACGACGGCTCACGGTCGCGGACATCCTGTCGATGCATTCGGATGGTGAGCGCCTGCCGATGCTCACCGCCTACGACTTTCCGACGGCCCGGATCCTCGACGCTGCGGGTATTCCGATGCTCCTGGTCGGAGATTCGCTCGGCCAGGTGCTGCTCGGCTATGACTCGACCGTGCGCGTCACCATGACCGAGATGCTCCATCACACGGCGGCCGTCGTCCGGGGCACAACGCGGGCCCTCGTGATCGGCGACATGCCGTTCCTGTCCTACTCGTCGGTCGATGATGCCCTTGCAAACGCTGGGCGATTCCTCCGCGAAGCGGGCGCAACCGCCGTAAAGATCGAGGGTGGCGTCCGGAGCGCGCGGACTGTTGAGGCCCTGGTGCGAGCCGGCGTGCCGGTCATGGGCCACATCGGCTGGACACCGCAGTCCCAGCACGGCATGGGTGGCAAGGTCCGCGTCCAGGGCAAGAGCCGCGAAACCGCGCGGGCGCTCCTTGCCGACGCGATCGCCATCCAGGAGGCCGGGGCGTTCTCGATGGTCCTCGAGCTGGTACCCGAACAGCTGGCTGCAACCATCACCTCGCACCTGCGCATTCCCACGATCGGGATCGGCGCCGGCGCCGGCTGCAGCGGACAGGTCCAGGTCATCACGGATGTCCTCGGGCTGGGCGACTTTTCGCCCCGTCATGCGCGCAAGTACGCCGACCTTCAGAGCACGATCCGGACCGCCGTCGAGGCATGGGCTGCCGATGTCCGAACAGGCTCGTTCCCGGGGCCTGCGGAAACGGTCCGAATGGACGAGCACACGCTCGACGAGGTCCTCGGCCGGACCGCCCAGGATCGAGCGACGGGTGATGGCGCCGACATTGGCCTCGAGGCCGGCATTCCACTGGACCGAGACCTCTGATCGGTTTGCCCACGAGGATCGTCCGGACTCGCGCGGCCCTCCGCGCAGCCCTCGCCGAATCACCCCGACCCGTCGGCCTGGTGCCCACGATGGGCTGGCTCCACGACGGTCATCGTGCCCTGATGCGGCGCGCCCGGGCCGACAATCGGACGACGGTCGTCTCGATCTTCGTGAATCCCCGTCAGTTTGGCGATCCTGCCGACCTGGCTCAGTACCCTCGGAACGAGGCACGCGACCTTGCCGTGTGCGAGGCAGAGGGCGTCGATTTCGTCTTCGCCCCGAGCGTGCACGAGGTGTATCCGCCCGGCTTCGACAGCCTCGTGCGAGTCGGTGCGATCGCGCAGCCACTGGAAGGCACCGCTCGACCGGGCCACTTCGATGGCGTCGCAACGGTCGTGGCCATCCTGTTCGGCCTGGTCCGCGCCGAGCATGCCTACTTCGGCCAGAAGGACGCCCAGCAGGTGGCGGTGATCCGGCGGATGGCGATCGATCTCGCCATTCCAACCGAGGTCGTCGCCTGTCCAACGGTCCGCGAGCCCGACGGCCTGGCCATGAGCTCCCGCAACGTCCACCTGTCGCCGGCCGAACGTCTTGCCGCACCCGTTCTCCACCGGGCGCTGCATGCAGCTCATGGGGCATGGGCGGCTGGCGAGCGCTCGGGCGACACCCTGCGCTCGATCATGCGGGACGTCCTCCGCGGCGAGCCGCTGGCCGTGGTGGCGTACGTGTCCTGCGCCGGAACCGACTCGCTCGAGGAGCTTGCGTTCGTTGCTGGACCTGCGCTCCTGTCCCTCGCCGTCGAGATCGGCACGACGCGCCTCATCGACAATGAACCGCTCGGCTGACTGCGACCTCGGGTCGGAGCTACCGGGTCAGACCCGAGGCTCGCTTGCGACCTCGAAGATCCGATCCACATCGAGGTTTTCCGCGACGAGTTGCTTGATCAGCTCGATCTTCACCAGGTCGGCGGCGTGGGTCTTGACCAACAGATCGTGGACCTCCGACGCCACCGCGTAGGTATCTTCGTCGACCAATGTCGCGCACAGGTCGGCACGGCGGATGGCATCGATCACCGCGGGTCGTGGGCGGTAGCCGCCGGTAAGGACGAGACCGATCGCGGCGCCTTCATGGTCGTCCGTGATGGCTCGCGTCGCGTCCTGATCTTCCTGGTTCCGGTTCAGGCGATCCACCCGGCCGAGCTGATGCGCCGTCGTGAGCGTCAGGATCACGTCCTCGCGGTCGCCGGGCACGATGACCAGCGTGCCCGGGCCAACCCGCTCCAGCATGTGGTGGGGCTCCATGGCCCCGACCGCGACGTCGTCGATGACCCGCTCGAGATCGGGGCCCTCGTGCAGCACCTCGCCGTGCACGCCCTCCAGGATCATCTCGAGCGTCGGATTGGAAAGGATCGGTCGAACCGGCAGGACGCCGAGCAGCGGGATGTCGTACGGCGCCAGACCGCTCGCGATCACCTTGGCGATGCCCGGCTGCGCGTCGATGTCGACCTTGTTCACGATCGCCCCGGCCACCGTCACGCCGTTGGCCCGGAAGAGCGCGGTATTGAGGACGATCTCGTCGATCGGCCGACCAACGCCGCCTTCGCTGACGATGACCGTCGGGGACCCGAGCATCGCGGCGACCCGCGCGTTCGAGAGGCCGATGACGGCCCCGACACCGGCATGCCCGGTCCCTTCGATGAGGAGCACATCGTGGTCCCGGTAGTGCGCCTGCGCACGCAGGATCCGTTCACCGAGGTCATCGACCACCTCGCCCGCGATGTAGGCCTTGGTGAACCCGCGCGGGATGTGGACGGGGCTCATCACGCTGTACGGCTCGCGCAAACCGAACGTCTCGTGCATCAGGACGGCATCCTCGTCGGCCGGCTCCCCGTGGTCGATCACCGTTCGCTGGCCGACTGGCTTCATGAATCCGGTGCGCAGTCCCCTCGACAGAAAACCGTTGAGGAGCCCGAGCGAGGTCGTGGTCTTTCCCCGGTTCTGGCCCGTGGCGGCGAGATAGAGCTGACGCATCAGCGCCCGATGCCGCGCCTGTCCGGCCTGTCGCGGGTGACCGTGGCTAGGTCTGCGCCGTGGTCTTGCGCTCGATCAGTTGCACGCCGTCGCGCAGACGCGTGAGGAGCTCTGCGTCCACGGCGTCCGACTCGAGATAGGGCCCCAACCGATCCATCACATCCGCGATGAGACTCAGGAAGACGACCGAGTCGGCGACGAAGAACTGGGGCTCGTTGTTGTAGCGGACCAGGGTGAGGCGTCCCTGGAGCACGCGCCGCTCGTCCACATGGGCGATCTGGGTCGCAAAATTGTGGCCCTGGATGCCGTCCGGGTTGTTGAGGAAATTCAGGGCGTTGTCGATCGCGAGGCCGAAGCGTGCCCGCCAGGCGACCAGACGCTCATGGACCTCGGGTGGGATCCGCACCTCGGCGACCTCGTCGAAGACCTCGGGGGCCACCGTAAGGAGCCCGACGAGTGTCGTCCCGGCGCGGGCGCCGAGCATCACCTGAAGACTGCGCTCGAGGGTGAACACTTCGGAATCGAAGCGAGGACTGGTGATGACATCGGTCAGGAGATCCTCGACGTTGTCGAGGGTGCCGGACTCAGCCACCGCGTTGGCGAGGTGGCTGATTTCCTCCTTGAACAGGAACTTCTCTTCGTGATCGAGCATGCCCGCGATGGTAGCACCGAGAATCTTGAGACCGCGACGCTGCCGGGGTCTCACGTACCAGATTCGCGATTCGGACCCGTCCGAGCCAAGCCTCGTGTCTGCTGAACTCAGCCCAAGGCGGCGGCGAGGCGCGGGAGCGAGCGCACGCAAACGTGCGTGAGCGACGGCGCCGAAGGCGACGATGATGCGCCGAAGGCGCCAACGCCGGGATGAGCCGGATGAGGCGAGGCTTACGGGTACAGGCCGCGCATCTGCATCGCGTCGGCAACGCGCTCGACCGCCAGGAGATAGGCGGCGGTTCGCATGTCGCACTGCTCGCGCCTGGCGATGGCCAGGACCGAGGTGAAGGCCTTGACCATGATCTCCTTGAGCTTCTCGTTCACGACCTGCTCACTCCAGTGGTCGCGATTGAGGTCCTGGACCCATTCGAAGTAGGAGACCGTGACGCCGCCTGCGTTGCACAGGATGTCCGGGATCATGAACTTGGACTTCTTCCAGAGGATCTTGTCCGCCTCTGGCGTCGTCGGGCCGTTGGCGGCCTCGGCGATCAATCGAGCCTTGACGTCACCGGCGTTGTCCGCCGTGATCTGGTTCTCCAGGGCCGCCGGAATCAGGATGTCGCAGTCAACAGTCAGGACGTCGGAATTCGAGACATCAATCGATCCGGGGAATCCCTGGACCGTTCCGTGCTCCTTTTTCCAGGCGATGACCCGGCCGATGTCGAGCCCCGCCGCGTTGTGAATTCCGCCCGTCGAGTCCGACACGGCCACGACCGTCGATCCCTCGGCCGAGATGAGCGTTGCGGCGATCGACCCGGCATTGCCGAAGCCCTGCACCGCGACGCGAGACTTCTTGAGCTCCATTCCGAGGTGGCGAGCCGCCTCGATGATGCAGAACACCGTGCCCCGAGCCGTCGCCTCGTTCCGGCCCTCGGACCCGCCCAGGCTGATCGGCTTGCCGGTGACGACGCCCGGCACCGTGTACCCGGCATGCATTGAGTAGGTGTCCATCATCCAGGCCATGATCTGGGCGTTCGTGTTGACGTCCGGAGCCGGGATGTCCTTCTCCGGGCCGATCAGGATCTCGATCTCGGTGAAGAACCGACGCGTCAGCGCCTCGACCTCGCGGATGGAGAGCTTCTTGGGATCGACGATCACGCCGCCCTTGCCGCCGCCGTACGGAATCCCGACGACCGCGCATTTCCAGGTCATCCACATGGCGAGGGCCTTGACCTCGTCGCGGGAAACGTCCTGGTGATAGCGGATGCCGCCCTTGGCGGGGCCACGGCCCAGGTTGTGCTGGACGCGATAGCCGGTGAAGACGCGCACCGATCCATCGTCCATGTGGACGGGGAAATGGACGGTCAGCTCGCGACGCGGCTCGCGCAGAACGGCGCGCATTCCCTGATCGAGGCCGAGGCGCTCGGCGGCCAGATCAAATTGTTCCTGCGCTACAGCCCACGGATTGACCGGGGCGGTAGCAGGCTCGGTGGTCATGTGAGTGGAGTTCCTCCGACTCGGGCCGGCGAACTCCGGACCGAATGCTGAGTCGTCTCCCGGACGACCCCACGGTGCGCGACGCGCGTCCGACCAGCGGTACGCCTCACGCGCGGAAAGTCCTCGAAGTATAGCCGGGCCCACGGCTTCCCGATACGCGCCGGCACCCTGATCGCAACCCTGTCGCAACCTTGGCCCTGCGTCGAGCGCAGGTCGGAAGTGGCTATGCGGGACGGTAGAGGACGACCGCACCGACGCAGCCCGGGCCGAGGTGCGGGCCGACGGACGGCCCGACGAGGTCGATCGTCACCTTCGAGGGATCGATGCCGCCCGGTGCTCGTGCAACGAGAGCGTCCCGAAAGGCTTCAACGTCGGCGTTGGTCGTGTGGAGCACCGAGATCCGCTCCATGGGACGGACGGCCAGGATATCGATCACGCGCTCCCGAGCCTTGCCGCGGGTCCTGACCTTGTCAGTGGTGATGACCTGGCCGTCCTTGACCTCGATGATCGGCTTGAGCGACAGCAGCGTCCCGATGGCTGCCTGGGCGCCGCTGATGCGGCCGCCGCGCTTCAGGTACTCGAGGGTATCGAGGGCCACGATCATCGCGATGTCGCGGCGTCGCTGCTCACACACCTGGGCGATGTGCTCGGCCGTTGAACCCGCGGTGGCCATCGAGACGGCCAGTTCGGCCAGGAGTCCTTCGCACATGGATGCCCCGAGCGTGTCGACGATCCGGATGTCCCTGCCGGGCAGCATCCCCTTCGCGATCTCGGCGCTCTTGATCGTGCCGGACAAGGTGCCCGCCACGTGAATGGACACGATCGAATCAGCGCCTGCCTCGAACGCCGCCTGGTATGCCGCAAGAAAGTCGCCGGGTGCCGACGCAGCGGTCGTCGGGAAGGGGGCCGACGGCGCAGTCATTCGCTGCCAGAACTCCACGGTCGAAAGATCCACTCCGGCCTTGAAGGTCTCGGTGCGAAAGGTCACGACAAGGGGCACCACCGCAATCCCGAGGGCCGCGGCACGCGCGGGATCGAGATCGGAGGCGGAGTCGGTGATGATGGCGACGTGGCTCACTGGGTCTCCCTCCCTGCTGGGGCCTGATCGGCGGCGCGGTGTGGGTTGTCGGGATGATACGGGTCCGATCGCGATCCGGATACCAGAATCGACACCAGAGCGGATGCATCATTCGCCTTCCGGCGACCCGCTACCCTTCGCCAGATGGAACGATCACTCCGGGCGGTTCTGTTCGGGACATTCACGCTGCGCTTCAGCACCGGCCTGACCGGCGCCATGCTGGCCTTCTATCTGGCCGACCTCGCGACGGCCGGAACCAGCGGGATCGACGCCAAGGTGGTCGGATTCCTTTCCGCCATGTTCTATCTGGCCGAACTGGTCCTGTCGCCGATCTTCGGCGTCCTCGCCGACCGGCTCGGTCATCACCGGGTGATGCTCTTCGGGCCCGCGTTCGGGGCGGTTGCGGTGGTGCTGACCGCATTCACGACGCACGTGGGCGTCCTGGCTGGAACCCGGATCCTCGAGGGGGCCTCCACGGCCGCCTCGGTGCCGGCCATTCTCGGGTTCATCGCGCTCGCGACCGCCGGCAACGAGGGACTCCGGGGCAAGGCCTCCGCGCGCTTCGAAGGCGCCACCCTGGCCGGCCTCGGGGCAGGTTTCATCGTCGCGCCCCTCCTGTTCAAGGCGATCGGGAGCAACGCCTTCCTGCTCAATGCGCTGATCTATGCCGGCTCGTTCCTCATCTACCGCTACGGTGTGGCCGACGAAGATGTCATGCCGGTGCCGCGTTCCGCGAGCGACAACGGGCTCGGGCGATACCTCAGCCTGATCAAGAGCTCGCACGTCCTGCTCCTGGCGCCAACGTGGATCGCGGTTAATGCCTCGATCGGACTCTGGTTCAGCCAGTCCCTCTTCCAATTCTCGAAGCGCAACCCGGCCTTTCCGGATCAGTGGCTTCTACAGGGCTTCTCGGCCGAGCAGATCACGCTCGGGGCCATCGTGATCGCGATCGTGTTCGGGACCGGCATCTGGTGGTGGGGTAATCGGTTCGATCGGTTCCGTCGAACGACGATCATCCTGTTCGGGGTCTTCGGCGGTCTGGGTCTCGTGGTCGCCGGCCTGGTGGTCAATCACGCCGGTTTCGGGGCCGGTGGGTCGATGCTCGTCAGCGGGGCTGTCATCGTGGCAGCCATCGGATTCGCGGCTGGCCTGTTCCTTCTTGCCGGGGCGACCCCGGCGGCCGTCGGCCTTCTGGCCGACGTCAGTGAGCAGTTTCCTGCGGATCGCGGGGCGATCATGGGGCTCTACTCCGTCTTCCTGGCCATCGGCCAGATCGGCGGCAGCCTGATCGGGGGGGTCGTGGCCGACGGACTCGGCATGGACGGCCTCCTCCTGGCAACGGGCGGGCTCCTGATCCTTGCACTCGTGCCGCTGTCCCGATTGCGTGGCATGGAGCACTACCTCGGGCCCGGAGCACCGGCCGTGCTGGGTGACCCCACTTGACCCAAGGCCCTGCATCGTCCTGGGTGCCCGCTCCGATGGCTCGAGGCGCGCACGGGGCGGTCGTGGCACCGCATCATCTGGCCACCGCAGCCGGTCTCCTGGCCCTTCGCCTGGGTGGGCATGCGGTCGACGCCGCGATCGTGACCAACGCCGTTCTCGCGGTCGTGATGCCAAATGGCTGTGGCATCGGCGGTGACGCGTTCTGGCTGATCTGGGATGCAGCCGAGCGGCGCCAGGTTGCGCTGAACGGATCAGGCCGTGCGCCTGCAGGGGCTGACCCGACGGCGCTTCGATCTCGAGGTCTGACGGAGCTCCCGCTCCGTGGGCCACTGTCGGTCACCGTGCCCGGGGCCGTTCGGTCCTGGGCAGATGCCCATGCGCGGTTCGGTCGACTGTCGCTCGAGGCTCTGCTCGCGCCTGCGGTCGAGCTCGCACGTGGCGGCTTCCCGGCGTGGAGCGGATTCATCGATGCCGTTGAGCGCACAGCCCCACTCGCTGACGAAGCCATCGGGCGGAATGCCGGGTTCCGAGAGGTCTATCGGCCGAACGATCGGCCGTGGCTACCGGGCGAGCGTGTCCGTCTGCCCGCGCTCGCGGCAACCCTCACGGAGCTCGTGGATGAGGGCCTCGGAGCCTTCTACGACGGCAGACTGGCCGCACGTCAGGCACAGGTCCTGTCCTCCCTCGGCGGTTCGCATGCCGCTGCTGACTTCACGGATCACGCGTCGACCTGGACACAGCCCATCGAGACGGACTATCACGGCGTTCGCGTCACAACCCATCCACCCAATGCCTCTGGCCTGGTCGCGCTCGAGATCCTCAACATCATCGAAGCCGGTGGCCCGCCGGATCACGGAACCTTCGGACCAACTGGTGTCACGGATGCGCGCTGGATCCACCGCATTGTCGAGGCGGCGAAACTGGCCATCACGGACCGAGACCAGCACCTGACGGACCCGGAGCGGCACGCCATCCCGATCGCATCCCTGCTGGACAAGGGCTACGCCCGCGAGTTGGCCGCGAAGATATCGCCCGATCGGGCGTCGGTTCCGGGACCCTCCGCCAATCGGCGGGGTGGCGGGACGATCTATCTCGGCGTGGTCGACGCGGCCGGCAACGCGGTCAGCCTGATTCAATCGAACTATCTCGGTTTCGGAAGCGGCGTGGTCGATCCCGTAACCGGCATCCACTACCAGAACCGGGGCAGCTACTTCTCGCTTGACCCCGATCACGTGAACGTCCTGGCGCCCGGTAAACGCACGCTCCACACACTGCTCCCGGGCATGTTGTTCCGGGACCCGGATTACCCGTGGATCGTGGCCGGCTCCATGGGCGGCGATGCCCAACCGCAGATCCACGCTCAGCTTGTCAGCGCGCTCGTGGACGGAGGCCTGGACATCCAGTCGGCTGTCGCCGCCCCTCGCTGGTTTGTCGAGTCGGCCACGCACTTCGCGCCTCCGGATGCGGTCCGCGCCGAGCCTCGGTTCGACCCGGGAGTCCTTGAATCGCTCGAGCGAATGGGCCATCACGTTCACCGAACCGAGCCGTTCGACGGATGGCTCGGCCACGAGCATGCCATCGAGCTCATCCGCGGCGGCCCGTCGGCCGACGAAGGGTCGGTCGCGGCTACGACGGACCCTCGGAGCGCCGGGCTCCCGGCAGTCTGGTGAGACCGCCGGAGGAGGCTGATATGCGATACTCCGCTGCCCGCACAGCCGCAGTCCGGAGGATTCGGTGACCTCGAACGTCGGCCAGAGTTACCCCTACTCCAGCGAGACCAACGCGGCCCGCGCGGCGCTGGTCGCCGCGCTGGTAGCCGCGCGAGATGGCCTCGCCGTAACGCTGGGAGCCGAGACCACGCCGCTCGACATCCAGGAGCGTTGGTGGGTCTGGAAGTGCCCATCGACCGGCTGCCCGGGCTTCCTCCACGCGGCCGGCTACGCCCGGGACCTCCACGCGCTGTTCGTCGTGTGCGACGGAACGTGCGCGAAAACCTTCCTGCGCTGACGATCTCGGCCGATTCGCCAGCATCCGCAACGGACGCGGAGGTCGCCGCATCACGACGACGACTGCGCGTCGACGGCATCGGAATCATCGCGACCGCCATCGGATTCGGCCTGGTGTACGGGCTCGCGGCGCGGGCGGCGGGCTTCTCGCCCATCGAGGCCAGCGGGATGTCCGTGTTGGTCTTTGCCGGCGCTGCGCAGTTTGCGGCCGTCGGCTATGTCCTCGGCGGGTTCTCATGGGCCGCCGTTCTGGTGCTCACCGCGTTCCTGAATGCCCGGCATTTCCTGTATGGCGCCGCTCTGGCCCCGTACCTCGTCGATCAGCCCCGGCCGGTTCGGGCGCTGATGGCACACGTCCTGACCGATGAGTCCTTCGCCCTGACCATCGCCCACTTCCGGCGGATCCGGCGCGCCGACATGCCGGGCTACTGGTGGGCTGCCATCGTCACCGTGTTCATCCCGTGGAACCTCGCGACACTCGCCGGGGTGATCGTCGGCGGGCAGATCCCGGATCCTTCCCGGTACGGTCTCGATGTCATCTTTCCGGCGGCGATGGCGGGCCTCGCGGTCGGGCTGATCACCGGACGGCGCGAACTGGTTGCCGCCGTCGTCGGGGCCGTCGTGGCGGTGGGCGTGGGGCTCGCCACCGATCCTGCCGCCGGGATCATCGCGGGTGGCCTCCTCGGGCCCGCGGTCGGCATGGTCACGCCACGCGGCCCCGGGGATCGCCCGCACGAGGCCGTGATCGTGTTCACGCCCCAGATGCACGATCCGTCGCGGGCCATCGATCCACGACCTCTCGACGATCCACTCCGGGCAGATCGTCCGAACTCGCAAAGCGACGCGCGGTCATGAGCACCGAACTGGTCTGGCTTGCCCTGCTCATGGGAGCCGTGACCTACCCTTGGCGCGCGGTTCCGTTGCTCGCTCCGGGGATCCACCGCCTGCCATCCGGTGCCCGCGAGTACGTCCGACTCGTCGGGCCGGCCATCCTGGCGGCGCTCGCGGCAGTCAACACGATGATCGCCATCGACACCGACCGCCAGCCTTCGCTCCATGTAGGCATCGAATGGCTCGCGGTCGGTGTCTGCATCGTGCTCGTGGCGACGCGCCATGGTCTGCTGGTCGGATTGGTCACGGCTGCGGTCCTGGCCGCGGTCGTACGAGCCGTGGGAATCGCCTGATCTAGCAGCGGACGGCGTCGACCTCGATCTCCACGAGCAGTCCGGGTTCGATGAGCGCGGCGACAACGACGAGTGTGGACGCGGGCCGGATATCGCGGAAGACCTCGCCGTGGACCTCGGCAACGGCCGTGGCGTGCGCCGGGTCGGTTACGTACATCCTCGAACGGACCACATCGCGGAGGCTGAAACCCACTTCAGCCAACGCACGCTCGATGATTCCGAGGGCCGCTCGAGCCTGCGCCGCTGGGTCACGCGGGTGTTCACCCCCGGGATCGGTGGTGCCGGCCACCCAGCACATGTCCCCGATCACGACCGCACGGCTGTAGCCGTACGGACCCTCCCACGGGCTCCCCGAGGTGACCTGGCGTCGCATGTCAGGGCCGGGCGCGCCAGCCCTCGACCTCTGGATCACGACCCGCGGCCAGCAGCGCGGCGGCAATGAGCGTCGTCCGAGGCACGATGGAGCTGATCTCGAGGTACTCATCCGGGGAGTGGTCGCGCCCCCCGACGGGCCCGAGGCCATCGATGGATGGAACGCCCATGCCCGAGGTTGTGTTGGCATCGGACGCGCCACCGGTCCCGACATCGGTAGTCGAGAATCCGATCCGACCCGCCAGGGCCTTCACGTGCTCTGCGAGCCGACCCGAGCGCTCGAGTTTTTCCATCGGCTGCCAGCCCGCCATCTGGCTGATTTCGACCGTGACATCGGGCACCCCGGGCTCGGCCGCGATGCCCCGAATGGCCGCGATGGCCTCCTCGAGCTCGGTACTCGTGACGCCGCGCACATCGACCTCGAGGTTCGCCAGGTCCGGCACGATGTTCGGCCGGGTCCCGGCCTGAAAGACCCCGACATTCGCGCTGACGCCGGACCATCGGCCGTTCAGGGCCTGGATGCGCTCGACCATCCGCGCCCCGGCGTGGATCGCGTTCCGACCCTGCTCCGGCTCCACCCCGGCATGGGCGGCTCGACCGCGAACCGTGAGACGAAGGTCGGCGATTCCCTTCCGTGACGACACGAAGTCGCCGTTGGCCCGGGCGCACTCAAGGACGAAGCACAGATCGGCTGAGGCCGCGATCTCGCGAATGTGAGGCGTCGAGCTCGGCGACCCGATCTCTTCGTCGGGATTGGCGACGTACGTGATGCGCTCGAAGGGCAGGTCCTGCCATCCGGCGCGCAGAGCACGCAGCGCGGCAAGGGCATGGACGCCGGCGAGAAGGCCGCCCTTCATGTCGGTCACCCCGGCTCCGCGGGCGATGTCCCCATCCGTGGCAAACGGGCGCTCCGCGACCGTTCCATCCGAGAAAACCGTATCCATGTGCCCGATGAGGAGCACCCTCGGTCCGGCGGCATCCCGCCCCCGAAACGTACCGATCACGGTGTCGCCGTACCGGCCCGAGGGGTCCGGCCGACGCTCGACGTCGCCACCGAGGTCGGCGAACGCCGCGGCAACCCATGTAGCCACCCGGTTCACGCCGGCCGGTGAGTAACTCCCGCAATCGATGTTGCAGAGTTGCTCCAGGGCGCTCATGTACGCCGACTGGCCCGCGCGGACGGTGGCCTCGAGGGCCGAAAGTTCATCCGGGCTGACGCCGCTCCCGGGAGCTGTTGAGGTTCCCACGGCCGAAGTGTAGGGCGTTGCGAGACGACCGGGATCGGTACGAGGCCGGGCGTGGGCGAGACGACCGGGATCGGGACGAGGCCGCATTGCTATCCTGCCCGAACCGTGCGATTGATCGAGATCAGGCTCCTCGAGGGACCCAACGTCTACCGGCTGGTGCCGGTGGTCAAGGTCGAGGTGGCCGTCGGGCGGCGCAGGACGTGGTTCGGCCAGCGCGTGCCTGCCCGTCACGCCCTCGTTCGACTCGGTGCCAGCGTCCCGAAGCGTGAATGGCCGGAGCCGGTCGAGACGCTCGCAGGATGGGCCAGGCGCCTTCGCGCCGCACACGGTGAAGGCGTTGGCGGGATTCGGGTCCATCGGTCGTCCGACCCGGGTCATTGGATCCTCACGTGGCCATGGGTGGGAGGCGAACGCGCCCGGTCGATCGCCGAGGCCTCGTTGAGCCTGACCGAGCGGGCCGCCACTCCGGCCCGTCGGGCTCGCCTCACCGGCGCCCAGGAGCGGCTCCTGGAGCAGTGGACGGGCCGGATCCGTCGCGCGTCGGTGACGGCCCCGACATGGATCCGGGATTCGGATCGTCGGGTACCCGTCATCTCGATTTCCGGGACCAATGGCAAGTCCACCACGACCCGTTTGCTGACCCGCATTCTCCTTCGCTCTGGGCGGCACGTGGGGACGACGACCTCTGACGGCATCCTGGTCGACGAGCGGATGGTCGACCCTGGCGACTGGACCGGCCCAGGCGGGGCGCACGAGATCCTGACCCGCTCCGACGTGGATGTCGCAGTTCTCGAGACCGCGCGCGGTGGGCTCGTCCTACGTGGCGTCGGCTACGAGTCGAACGACGTCAGCATCCTGACGAACGTCACCTCGGACCATCTCGATCTCCAGGGAATCCACACCCTCCCGGAGCTCGCGGAGGTCAAGGCGACCATCTGCCGGATCACGCGTCCGGTTGGCTGGGTGATCCTCAACGCGGACGATCCATTCGTGCGAGCAGTGGCACGAACGGTCCGTGCCAGGGTCGCCTACTTTTCGCAGCGCGGCGACGCATCGCCGGTCATCCGCCGTCACCTCGCGTCGGGCGGCAGGGCGTACCTCGTCCGCAGGGGGGAGCTCGGGGAGGCCGATGGTGACCAGTGGACCCCGATCGTCGCCGTGCGCGAGGTCCCGATCACCCTCGCCGGGCTCGCCCGCCACAACGTCGCAAATGCGATGGCGGCGGCGGCCGGTGCTCGTGCCCTCGGGCTGAGTGTCGAGGACGTACGCGCCGGGCTGCTTGACTTCCGGCCGACCACGGATTCGTCGCCCGGTCGCATGAACATCTTTCGAAACGGCAGCCGCGTCGCGATCGTGGACTTTGCCCACAACGAAGCCGGCCTCGACGTCGTCCTCGACGTCGCCGACGGGATTGCCGGGGGTGCGGGGGGTCGGGTGACGCCGATCACGGTGATCATCGGGACGGCTGGAGATCGGCCCGACGATACGCTCCGGGGCATGGGCCGCATTGCCGCCTCGAGGGCCCAGCGTCTGGCGTTCAAGGAGACGCTGGGCTACTTGCGAGGTCGATCGCGGGACTCCGTGCTCGGGGAATTGCGGGATGGCGCCACGGCCGGCGGCTGGACACAGGACATTCCGGTCTACGAGACCGAGGTCGCCGCGCTGAGCACGGAACTGAGAGCAGGGGCTGCCGCTGATGGATCGCGGCCCGATTCGCCGAGGATCGTCGTTCTGCTCTGCCACGAGGATCGCGCGGCGGTCTTCGCGCTCCTGCGGGATCTCAACTTCCGACCCGTCGAGACGGCGGCTGACCTCATCAACCTCGCCCCGCGGCTCGAGGATCGCCCCCGGCGCTGACGGGCCGCCGCGGATTCGCCTTGCGGCGGCTCGGCTGGCACCGCATCATGGTCGGCAGGCCGGGCCACCGGCGGTCGGATGGGATGGAGGAACTGCCCCGTGGAGATGGCGATTGGCATCGCGCTCGTGGTGATCTCGGCGATCGAGATCTGGGTCATCGTTCGAGCCGTCAGCGCAAACCTCAACCTCAGCCGCTAGCCGCGGCGCTTCCGGCACAACAAGGCCGCCCGGTTCCGGGTATCGCGGCCGTGCCCACGGTCGCTCGGACGACGCCCGGCCGCCGGAGCATGAACCACGAGGCTCGCGGCGGTCAGCCCTCGGGCGCCTCGAATTCGCCCGGGTCGCCGACCGCTGTTGTTCCGAGACCCCGCCCGGCCGCAGCCATCGTTTCGCGGTAGACGCTGAGTGCGTCGTCAACGCACATCACCAGGAGGTCGCCGGGCTTGGCCCTGGCCAGCGCCGCACGAACCGCGGTCAGCTCATCGAGGATCTCCTCGGCCATCTGGGTGACGCCCCCGGACCCGCGCACCGAGGTGACGCCGGCCAGGACTTCCGCCGCGGTTTCGGCAGGCGCGCGCCCGCGCAGGTTTCGATCTTCCCGGACGATGATCTCGTCAAAGGCCGTGGCGGCCAGCGCCCCGTAGTCCCGCATGTCCTGGTCCCGACGGTCGCCCGGAACGCCGATAACGCCGATCGCCCGACCGGTCCGAACGCCGTTCTCGAGCATCATCCGGTTCACGAAGTCAGCCAGGTTTCGCATTCCATCGACGTTGTGGCAGTAGTCGATGACCACGCGAACGCCCCCGACCTCCACCAGGTTCAGCCGGCCCGGGGCCTGGAAGAAGGACGTCGTGAAGGTCCGAAGTCCCTGACGGATGTCGTGGAGGTGCGCGCCCGCCGCCCACGCGGCCGCGGCAGCGGCGAGGGCATTGGCCACGTTCATTCGTGCCTTGCCGCCGAATGTCGCCGGGATCAGGTGCGTATACAGGACGGGCATCACGCGCGGCCCGTGGCGCAGGACGATCTGGTCGCCCTCTGACGTATGGCGAACCACGAACGCCGCACCTCCCCGGCCACAGTGGCCATCCACGCGGTCAAAGCCGGGCTCGCCCTTGTCCGTTTCCATCGAAAAGTAGATGACGGCGCCATCACAGCTCTGGCCCATCCGGGCAACGTTCACGTCGTCCGCGTTGAGGACCGCAGTACCCGAGCGCGGTACGGCTTCAACGAGTACGGCCTTGACATCCGCCAGTTGCCGGACCGTGTCGATGCCGCCGATGCCCAGGTGGTCGCCGGTGACATTGGTCACGACGGCCACGTCGTTGCGGTCGTAGCCGAGGCCCTCGCGCAGGATCCCGCCCCGGGCGACCTCGAAGACCGCGGTATCGACGGTCGGGTTCTGGAGGATCATCCGGGCCGACTTCGGGCCGGACATGTCACCGCGCTTGATCATTCGACCATCGACGACGATTCCGTCGGTCGAGGTCATCCCGACGCGCCGGCCCATGAGCTTGAGGATGTGGGCGATCATCCGGACCGTGGTCGTCTTCCCGTTGGTGCCGGTGACACCGATGATCGGGATCCGGGACGGGGCGCCGGCCGGGAACAGCAGGTCAATCACGGGGCGGGCGACGTACTGCGGCTCGCCCTCGGTGGGATGGGTGTGCATCCGGAAGCCCGGCGCGGCGTTGACCTCGACGATGGCCCCACCGGTCTCCCGGACCGGCACGGTGATGTCCGGGCAGACGAAGTCGATACCTGCGACATCGAGGCCCACGACCCGGGCGGCCATCTCCGCGATCTCAACATTGTCCGGGTGGGCTTCCAGGGTGCGGTCGATGGAGGTCCCACCGGTGGACATGTTGCCGGTCAGAGCGAGCTTCACCCGCATCCCAACCGGCGGCACCGCATCGAGCTCGAAGCCTTGCGCGCGGACCAGCCCTTCCGCTGCGTCGTCGACCTTGATCTTGGTGAGCACCCTTTCGTGCCCGATGCCCCGCCGCGGATCCGCGTTCGTCCGGTCGACCAGTTCACGGACGGTCGATTTCCCATCCCCGACCACCGATGCCGGCACCCGTTCCGCAATCGCGGCCACCCGGCCTCCAATCACGAGACAGCGATAGTCATTGCCGTGGATGAACGTCTCGACCACGACTTCGCCCGATCGGGACTCGCGCAACGCATCCGGCCACGCGGTCCGGATGTCGTTGTCGTTCTGGAGATCGAGGTGGACGCCACGCCCGTGGTTGCCGTCAAGCGGCTTGATCACGCACGGAAAGCCGAGCCGACGCGCCGTCGCGACCGCGGCCTCGACATCCTCGACGACATCCGCCCTTGGGACAGGCAGGCCCGCTGAATCGAGCAGGCGGTTGGTCAGGTTCTTGTCGCTCGCGACGTCAACAGCGATTCCGGACGTCCGAGAGGTCATCGTCGCCCGGATGCGTTGCTGATGGACGCCCTGGCCCAACTGGACGAGCGAATGACGATCGAGGCGAATGAACGGGATATCTCGCGAGGCGGCTTCATCGAGGATCGCCTGCGTCGACGGCCCAAAGGCCGCGCGCTCGGCGAGCCGAATGAGCGCCTCGAGCTCCGCCAGGTAGTCGAGGTCCGGATCCGAGGCCGGGTCCACGAGGTGATTGACGATCCGGACCGCGAACTTGCCGGCTTCGACGCCGACCAGTTCCTCTCGGAATTCGTAGACGACGTTGTACTGACCGACGGTGCCCGCGCCGCGTGTCTTGCCGTGCCGAACGTCCGTGCCGGCGAGGTTCTGGAGTTCGAGGGCGACATGCTCGGCCACGTGGCCGGCCCACGTCCCATCCCGGAGGCGGGTCAGGAACCCGCCTCGCCGGTTCAGCGAGCAGGCATGGTCTTCGAGCGACGGGATCCATGCGACGAGCCCGTCCACGAATCCGGGGATCGTGTTGCTGGGGAACTGTTCGAGCGAACCGAGATCGACCAGCATCCGGACGACCGGTGACCGCGACCAGAAGTTCGGCCCGCGCAGGATGCGCGTCTCGAGCACCCGCAGGTCCGGCTCGGGCCGCCCTTGCGGCGGACGAGAAACTCGCTTCGATCGACTGGGCTTGCCGGGGGCCGTTGCCAAGGTGTCCGTCCTAGCACTGGTGGCCGGGTCCCCGGCCGCTCGTCGACTCAGCTGGATGCGGCTGCCTCGCCGCCGGGCAATGCTTTCAGGGCCGGACCCGAGATCCGGTGGCGTCGTCGGAGATCGAACCGATATCCGGACGGCAGGGAATGCAGGACGACGCCACTGAGCATGATCGGGCGATGGGCGCGAACCTCCCACGCGTCGGTCTCGGCCGCGGCGCCGTCGACGATCGTGATGCTGCCGCGCCCGATCACTTCGAGGATATGATCCGGCCCGACAACGCCGGCTGTGTCCTCATCCACGCCGATCCCGAGGAGACTCGGGTTCTGGGCGATGAGGCTGAGCAACCGCCCAAGGCGGTTCCGTTGCTGGAAATGCTGGTCCACGATCACACCCGGCAATACGCCAAGACCTGCGGCGATGGCCGCCATCCGATGCTTGGGCGTCGCGCCTGACGCACCAAAGGCGATCATGTGGCTGGACATCGCCGAGGCGCCCGCCGACGTTCCGGCCACCACAGCTCCTTCGTGGAAGCGCTCCAGGATCGCCTGGGCCAGTCGGGTCCCGCCGATGGTCGATGACAGGCGGAGCTGGTTGCCGCCAGTAAGGTAGATGCCGGTCGCGTCGCGGACCGCGCGAGCGAACGTTTCGTCATTCGCCTGGGCCCGGGTCATCGCGTGAAGCGGACGGATGGTCTTTGCGCCGAGCTCCGTGAAGA
>JAYWFP010000236.1:0-3702 GCA_043778745.1 Chloroflexota bacterium | reverse complement strand
CGCCAAGGCAGAGATCTTGGCCACAAACTCGCGTTCGGACGGGCAAAGGTCGGCGGTTCGAGCGTGCGGCACGCGCCGTCTCCACCCGCCGTCGCAAGAATCCATCGAACAGCCTGCCCTGCCGACCCGGGGCGCCGAAATGGCAGGAACCTGGGGCGCGGCGCCGACCCGCCGTGCCGCGGCGCCGACCCGCCGTGCCGACTCCGGGCGTCGAAATCGCAGGAACCTGGGGCGCGGCGCCGACCCGCCGTGCCGCGGCGCCGACCCGCCGTGCCGCGCTGGCCCCCCCGCCCCCTCAGCGGGCGATGACGACCGTGGCCTTTGCGTGGGTCGCTACGTGCTCGGAGACGCTCCCCTGCAGCACGCGACTCACCATATTGAGGCCACGCGAGCCGACGACGACCGTGTCAAAGCCACCCTCGTCGGCGATCCGCTCAATCGTCGAGGCCGGATCCCCGGACGGCTCCATGAGCTCGGCTTCGATGCCCCTGGCAACAAGCAGCTCGCGGGCCTCTACGAGCTCATGCGCGTGGGTGCTGGCGTCGTCCCACGGGTCAACGGGAATGCGACCTGGATGGACGGGGATGACACTCACCACCGAAACGGTGGCGCCCGTCAGATGGGCAAGCTCGGCAGCCGTTTCAAGGGCGCGGCGCGCAGGATCGCCACCGTCATAGGCAACGAGGATCTTCTTCATGAAGGAACTCCTTTCGGACTTCCACCATGGATCCGCAGGTCGGCGTCGTCACGGGCCTGCGGGACTGAACCGATGGGCCGAACCGCCCGTTCCGTCCGGGTACGATGGCGAAATGGCCGAAGATCAGGCTGCGCGATATGACCGGATCGCCGAGGGCTACGCGCGCTATTGGGCGCCGGTCATTCGGCCGGCCTCGGTCGGCCTTCTCAACGACCTCGAGCCGATCATGCCGACCCGGCAATCGGACGGTCTGGCGCCCGGCAACGCACCCGCCGACTTGCCAGGCGACTCGCCGGATATTCCGGCCCGCAACTCGCGAGGTGTGCTGCCCCGCGAGCCACACGTTCTCGATATCGGCACCGGCACCGGCACGCTCGCGTTCGCAGCGCTCGAACGATGGCCGACGATACGCGTGACCGGGATCGATGCATCGTCCGAGATGGCCGCCTGGGCGGCTTCGCATTCCGAGGACACACCCGGGCACGAGGATCGGTTCACGACGCGCGTTGCCTTCGCGGCCCAGCTCCCGTTCGATGATGACACGTTCGATGCGGGGATGTCGTCCTTCGTGATGCAGCTCGTTCCGAATCGGGCTGCTGCGCTTCGAGAGGCACGGCGCGTGCTGCGGCCGGGCGCCCCGTTCGGCTATGCCACGTGGCTCCGCGGGAGCGGCGAGATCGACCCTCCGGATCGCGTCCTGGACGAGGTACTCGATGAATTCGGCTTTGATCCCCCGGGTCCGGACAGCGGCGACGGCGACGCAGCAAGCGTCGAAGCCGCCGTCGCCGGACTACGCCGCGCGGGCTTCCGCGAGGTCGTGGGCCGAGAAGGCGTCCTGATCCACCGCTGGTCGGTTCGCGGTTACGCGGATTTCATCGAGCACTTCTCGGAGGAGACGCTGTTCGATGGACTCGTCGAGCGCGAGCGTCGAGCGGTTCGCCGCAGGCTCGTCGAGCGCCTGCGCAGGCTGCGACCGCACGAGATGCGCCTCCGACTGGCGGTCGCGTACGTGCGAGGCCGTGCCGGCGGCTGAAGGGCTCCGAGCCGGCGGCTGAGGCCGTGCCGGCGCTTGAAGGGCTCCGAGCCGGCGGCTAAGGCCGTGCCGGCGGCTATGGGTTTCGCGCCGCCGGCTGAAGGGCAGCGCGCCGCCGGCTGAGGCCGCGGCGGCGGCCAAGGAATTGGCGTCTGCCGCGCGATGAGGATGCCTCGGCCGCCGAATCGTGGGAGATGCGACGGCGCGGTTTGGCCCGCGCCACCCTGAAACGCCCGGGGTCAGCCCTCGGACGCGCCCTCGTCCGAGCCTGCAGCGGCCGCTTCCGCCGCTGCACTCTCGGCAGCTTCGCCTTCGGCGATCTCTCCGGCGCCGACAACGGTCGGCTCCTCCTCGACGCGCGGCGGGGAGACGCGGGCCACGATTTCCGTGCCCTCCGTCAACAGCGTCACGTCCGCAGGGATATCCAGGTCGCTGACATGGACGACGTCATCAAAGCCAACAAGATGGGAGATGTCGTAAGAGATCGACTGGGGAAGGTGATCCGGCAGCGCCTTGACGCGGATATGCGAGATCGGGTGCAGAAGCGTGCCGCCGTGCAGCTTGACCGCCTCGGACTCGCCGGACGTGACCAGCGGCACATCGACGGTCAGTTCGTCGGTCATTCGCACGAGGTAGAGGTCGGCATGCAGTGGTCGCTGGGTGATGACACTGAGCTGCACGCCATGGACCAGGACCGGCCGGGCCTTGGCACCGTCGATCGACAGATCGACCAGGGTGTTGGCACTGGTCTTGCGTCGGAGCTGCTCGAAGGCGTGGGCGTCGACCGACACATTGGTCGACTCGATGCCGTTCCCGAACACCACGGCCGGCAACTGGCCGTTGTAGCGGAGCTTGTTCACGGACTTGCCGGTGACGTCGCGGTGCGTGGCCGCGAGAGAAGGACGGGCTGTGGACATGGGCAGGCGATACCTCTGGATGTGGAAGCGACACGGTACCACGAGAACGGCCGGGAGCCCATCCGACGGAGCCGATGTACGATCGGCCGGTGTCCAGCACCATCCTGATCGTCGAAGACGAGCACGCGGTCGCCCGCGGGATCGAGTACGCACTCCAGCAGGAGGGCTACATCGTCGTGCTGGCGCGATCTGGCGAGGAAGGCCTCGAGCTCGCGGTCAATCAGGCGCCGGACCTTGTAATTCTCGACGTCCGCCTGCCGGGGATCGATGGGTTCGAGGTGCTCCGCCGACTCAGGGCCGCCGGATCCCGCGCCCCGGTGCTCATGCTGACCGCTCGGGACGACGAGGTCGACAAGGTCATTGGCCTCGAACTCGGCGCCGACGACTACGTCACCAAGCCATTCGGGCTCCGCGAACTGTTGAGCCGGGTCAAGGCGCTGCTCCGACGGGCCTACGGCGACCTCGCGGACGCTGTTGGTGGCCGGGTCATTCGCCACGAGGACCTGGTGATCGACCTCGAGCGACGCCGGGTCATGCGCGGGGATCGCCGGGTCAGCCTGACGCCGACCGAATTCGAGATTCTCCGCCACCTCGCGAGTCGACCGGGCCGCGTGTACACCCGGGGCGAGCTCCTCGAGCTGCTCCGCGACTACGAGGCGCTGGATCAGGACGAGAAGACGATCAACGTCCACATCAGCCACCTCCGCGAGAAGATCGAGGATGACCCAACCCATCCGATCTTCGTCCAGACGATCCGCGGTGTCGGCTACGCCTTTGCTGAACGCTGAGATGGCGGAGCACGACGGCGACATTTCGTCGACGACCCCGGCACCACGTATGGCAGCGATCGGAACCGGGTCATCGGATGTCCCGCGCCTGCCATCCGCTCCGGTGCCCGCTGGCCGGACCCTCCGCGCCGGTCTCGACCGGCCTCGGGGCATCCGACGCCTGTTCCCGCACACGTTCCAGGGGCGCCTGACCCTGTCATTCGTGGCGATCCTCGCCTTGACCCTCGGCCTGATCACGATCGGCGTCGTCAATCGTCTCGGCGACTA
>JAYWFP010000235.1:0-3705 GCA_043778745.1 Chloroflexota bacterium | reverse complement strand
CCGGCGTGTCGATGGACGCCGTGCGGGTCTCGGCGGAGCGTGAGATCCCACTCCTTGGCGTCTGCCTCGGCATGCAGTCGATGGCCGCGGCATACCAGGGTCGGATCGTCCGGGCGCCGACGTTGGTTCACGGCGAGGCCAGCGAGGTCAGCCATGACGGAGCGGGGCTGCTCGCCGGCATGCCGCCGAGCTTCATGGCCGCGCGTTACCACTCGCTGTGCGTCGATGCGGAAACCCTGCCCGCCGAATTCCGGGTGACGGCGATCTCCGAGGTGGACCGGGTGATCATGGGAATTCGTCACGTGGCGCTCCCGATGGAAGGCGTTCAGTTCCATCCAGAGAGCGTCCTCACGCCCAAGGGCCCGCACCTGCTCGCCAACTTCCTCCGACTCGCCGGGGAAGGGGATGCCTCGGTCCTCGACGACGCCAGTGGCTCGTTTGCGATCGACGGAATCGCGGAGCCCGATCGATGAGCGATCACGTTCGAATCGCCCTCGCGGCGGTGATCGACGGACGGACGCTCGACCTCGAAGAAGCGCGGCAAGCGATGGGCGAAGTCATGGACGGGGAAGCCACTCCATCCCAGCTGGCGGCGTTTCTGGTTGCCCTTCGGATGCGCGGAGAGACCGTCGACGAGCTCGTCGGGTTCGCTTCCGCGATGCGGGAGCGGGTCGTCCGCGTGGAGGCGCCGGTCGGCTCGATCGATGTGGTTGGCACCGGCGGCGATGGATCGGGCACCTTCAACATCTCGACGACCTCGGCCCTGGTCGTGGCCGCGGCCGGGGTACCCGTCGCGAAGCATGGCAATCGGGCCATCACCTCGAAATCCGGGGCCGCCGATGTCCTCGAGGCGCTCGGGGTTCGGGTCGATCACTCGGCCGAATCGGCGGCCGCGGACCTGCGCAAGCTCGGATTCGCCTTCCTGTTCGCGCCGGCGTTCCATCCGGCGATGCGCCATGCCGGCCCGACCCGTCGCGAGATCGGGGTCCGCACCGCCTTCAACCTGCTCGGGCCCCTCACCAACCCCGCCGGCGCACGACGTGCGCTGATCGGTGTCGGCGACGCTGCCGCCGCCCCGCGAATTGCGGAAGTGGCTCGGCGCCTTGGCACGGACCGGACCCTCGTGGTCCACGGACATGGCGTCGATGAAATCCCGCTCGACGGCAGTGGCGTCATTCGCGACGTCACTCCGGACGGAATCCACGAGACGAAGGTGGCCCCGGGTTCTCTGGGACTCCGGGCGGCGGCAACCTCGGAACTCCGTGGCGGTACGGCCGATGAAAACGCCGCGATCACCGTCGAGATCCTCGAGGGCCGGGGCGCCGCGCGCCGGGACGTCGTCCTCCTGAATGCCGGCGCGGCATTCGTCGCGGCCGGCCGGGTGGCCGAGCTCCGCGACGGGATCGGCATGGCGGCCGAAACCATCGACGCGGGGCGGGCCCGAGAACTGCTCGAGAGGCTACGCGAGGCGAAGCGGACGGTCGATGCCGCCAGGCCAGGCGACGGACCCCGCTGATGCCGCGAATTGGGTCTGGGCGGGAGCGCGCGGGTTCTGGGCGGGCGCGCGCGGGTGTGGTGGCCGAGATAGCCGCCCGCCGCCGCATGGACGTTCGTGCCGAGCTCCTGGACGTCGATGGAGGTGACCTGCGCCGGCGCGTGCGCTCTGCTCCATCCCCGCGACCGATTGCCGAACGTCTTGCTGCGCCCGGCCTGCATCTCATTGCCGAGATCAAGCGGGCCTCACCGTCGGCCGGCGCGATCGCCACGGCTGGTGACGATGTGATCGCCCGGGCGCAGGCCTACCAGCGCGGCGGTGCGGTGGCGATCTCCGTGCTGTGCGAGCCACACTGGTTCGGTGGGTCAGTCGCCGATCTGTCGGCCGTGCGCTCGGCTGTCTCCGTGCCGGTGCTCGCCAAGGACTTCGTGGTCGAATCCCGGCAGCTCGAGCTGCTCCGCGCTGCCGGCGCCGACCTCGTGCTGCTCCTTGCCGTACTGCACCCGGGACCTCGGCTCAGGCGGCTGGTCGACCGGGCGCTTCGTCTGGGGATGGAGCCACTGGTCGAGGCGCACGACGAGCGTGAATTGGACCTCGCCCTGGCGACCCAGGCCCGGATCATCGGAATCAACAATCGCGACCTTCGGACCCTGATGGTGGACCCGGAGCAGGCCGCGCGGCTACGACAGCGCGTGCCCGAGGACCGCCTGGTCATCGCGGAATCCGGCGTCCGCGAACCGTCGACGGTTCGTTCGTGGCGGGCACTCGGATTCGACGCCGCGCTGGTCGGGGAGGCGCTCGTTCGGGCCGGGGATCCGGAGGCGGCCGCGCGGGCGTTCGTGTTCGCGGGGCTCTCGCCGACCGATCCCGCAAACCTGGATCGGATGCCGGTCGTGAAGATCTGCGGGGTCACAGACGCGGCGGGTATTGACGCCGCAGTCCGCGCCGGAGCCGATGCGATCGGGCTCAATCTGGTGCCGGGAACGCCGCGCGCCCTTGAACTCCGTGAGGCGGTTGTGCTGGCTGCTCGGGTTCGCGCGATCGCTCCGCCCGGCGCTGTGCCGGCCATCGTTCCGATCACCGTCGACCTGTCCGCAGAAGCCCTGAATGCCATTGGCGTAGCGCTCAATGCCGATGCGATCCAGCTCAGTGGCCACGAGACGGCCTCGGTCGTGGCCCGAATCGACCGTCCGGTCTGGAAGGTCCTGCATCTCCCCGCCAGTGGGGCCGGGGCCGGGGCCGGGGGCGGCGCATCCGGGTTGGCCACCGACGTGATTACGGCGGCCAGGGACCACCTCGCGGCTGGGGCCGCCCGGATCTTGCTCGACACTGCCGGTGGTCCGCATCCAGGAGGAACGGGGGTCCGCGTGGATGCCGATCTCGTGAGCGCGGTGGCGCGCGAGGTCCCGATTGTCCTTGCCGGCGGACTCGATCCGGCGAGCGTCGGGCCGGCGCTGCGATCTGCGGCCATCGTCGGCGTCGATGTGACGTCCGGCGTCGAAGCGCCGCGGATCCCGAACCGCCGCCCAACCAAGGATCCACTCAAAGTCGCGCTGTTCGTGAAGCGGGCGCGGTCCTCGAGGATCGATCGGCCGAATCTCTCCGTTCGTCCGACGCCGGTCCTTGCCGGCCTGCTCGAGGTCGATGCCAACGGCCGATGGGGGATGGAGCGCGATTTTGGCGGGCGGTATGTCCCGGAAACGCTGGTCGGCGCGCTGGAGCAACTCGAGCAAGCGTATGACTCCATCCGTCACGACCCGCGGTTCTGGGCGGAGCTGAACGAACTGCTGGCGCGGTTCGCGGGGCGTCCCACAGCGCTGTACCGTGCCGATCGGCTGGCGGAGGCGGTCCACAGTGAGGCGATGCGACTCGGCACATCACCGAGGACGGCCCGGACAGGCCGCGGGGCTGTGGCCTCGGGCAGACCGACCTTGAGCAGACCGGCGTCAGGCGGGCGCGCGTCCGACCGCGAGGAGCCCGCGCGCATCCGCCTGTACCTCAAGCGCGAGGACCTGGCCCATACCGGTGCCCACAAGATCAACAACGCACTCGGCCAGGCGCTCCTGACCCGGCGGCTGGGCAAGTCGCGGGTGATCGCCGAGACCGGCGCAGGCCAGCACGGCGTGGCCACCGCCACGGCCTGTGCCTTGCTCGGGCTGCCGTGCGTCGTGTTCATGGGCGAAGAGGACATCCAGCGCCAGGCACCTAAC
>JAYWFP010000234.1:0-3714 GCA_043778745.1 Chloroflexota bacterium | reverse complement strand
GAACTCGCCTTCGTCCGTGGTGGGTCCGTGGCGCCGCACTCCAACCCGAATACCACGTGGTTCTGTGTCATCGAGGGCGGTGGCTGGGTCCTCGTCGGGGAAGAACGCCGGCGCGTTGCTGCCGGCGAGGCCGTTTTGTGGCCGGCCAACGTCGCCCATGCAGCCTGGACCGATCAGATCGAGATGCGCGCGATCGTCGTGGAGTTCACCGGCGACAGTGACCAATCCGTCCTCGAGATTGCCGACGCCGAGCGCCGACTCCAGGGCGGCGATCGATCGACGATCAGTCGTGGCGAAGGCACCCTTGCGCCGCGCGAGCGTCGCCGGACAGACGAGGACCTGGCCAGCGGTGAGCCGCTGTGATCCGACCGCGAACCCGCGCAGCCCCTCATCGCGCAGCCCCTCATCGCGGAGCCCGTTGGCGCGGATCGATGATCGCGCCGAGCTGACCGAGGATTCGGGCGGTCGCGCCCCACACGCGGAGCCCGTTGGTGGGGTAGGCACCGAAGCGAAGGCTGAAGCCGCGGATCTCCGTTTCGACGATTTCGATCGGGGCTGACGGCAGGAACGCGGCGAGCGGTGCGCGAACGATGGCCTCGACCTCGGCTGGCGCCGGTGCCAGCTCGGGACGCAACCCGGCGATCGCCAGAACGGGCGTGACCCGATAGTCCGAAACCGGAATCCAGAACGTCTCCAGTTCGCCGATCACGCGCACGGCGGCCGCGCCGGCATCGAGCGCCACCTCTTCCTGGGCCTCGCGAAGTGCGGCGGCCGCCGCGTCGGCATCGTCGGGCTCGAAACGGCCGCCCGGCAGGGCCACGTCGCCGGAATGGTGCCCGCCCCGATCCACTCGCCGGATGAGGATCACCTCCGCCTCCGAGTCAGGATGATCCGAGGACGGCGCAATCAGGACGAGGACCGCCGCCCGCCGCGCTGTGTCCGGCCCGAACCGAATGGCCGGGATTGGTCGCTCGCCGATGTCGAGCCGCTCGCCGATGTCGAGCCGCTCCGGCAGCAGGGCGATCGGGGGATCCGGCAGCACCACGGGCAGCGACTCGAGGCGGGACACGGCCTCGAGGTACCTCAGTTGACGAGGCCCTCGCCGTCGCGCTTGCGCGGTGTCGTCGCTGGAAGGTCGAGGACGGAGGTTCTGCCGCGACGCCGCGAAGCCCCGCGCCCATCGTCCCCGGTCTCCTTGCCCGGACCCCGGGCATCGCGACGAGTCGAGACATCGGTCACGACCGTGTCGCCCTCCGTCGTGAAGATCAGCGTGGAACCGAGCGGATCAGCGTCGGCAAGGACGTGATCGCCGGGCTGGAAGCGTCCGTCGATCAGGGCCCGCGCGAACGGGTTCTCCACGAGGCGCTGGATCGTCCGCTTGAGTGGTCGCGCGCCATAGACCGGATCGTGCCCTTCACGAGCGATCAGTGCCCGTGCGGCGGGAGTCAGCTCCACGACCAGGTCCTGGCCGGCGATGCGTCGCTGCAGATCGGCCAGGAGCAGGTCCACGATCGCGCTGAGGTTCGCATCGGTGAGGGCATGGAAGACGATGACCTCGTCCACCCGGTTGAGGAACTCGGGCCGGAAGTGATCCCGGAGCGAATCGGTCACGTCGTGCTTCATCGCCTCGTAGGCATCTGGGTCTTCGGCCCGTCCGGCATACCCCGTGATCACCCGGCTGCCGATGTTGCTGGTCATGATCACGACCGTATTCCGGAAGTCGACCGTCCGACCCTGGCCGTCGGTCAGCCGGCCCTCGTCGAGGACCTGAAGCAGGATGTTGAACACGTCCGGATGTGCCTTCTCGATCTCGTCGAGCAGCAGGACCTGGTAGGGCCGGCGACGGACCGCCTCGGTCAGCTGGCCGCCCTCGTCGTAGCCGACGTAGCCGGGCGGAGCGCCGACCAACCGCGAGACCGTGAACTTCTCCATGTACTCGCTCATGTCGATGCGAACCATGGCCGATTCGTCGTCGAACAGGAAGGACGCCAGGGCACGGGCCAGTTCGGTCTTGCCGACGCCCGTCGGCCCGAGGAACAGGAACGAACCGATCGGACGTCGCGGGTCCTTCAGGCCGGCACGAGCCCGCCGCACGGCATCTGACACGGCGCCGATGGCCTCGTCCTGGCCCACGACCTGTTCGTGCAGGCGATCCTCCATCTGGATGAGCCTGGCCGTTTCGCCTTCCATCAGCTTCGATACGGGGATCCCGGTCCACGCCCCGACGATCTCCGCGATGTCGTCGGCGGTCACCTCTTCCTTGAGCAGCGCACCCGGGCCCTGGAGGGCTGCGATCACGGCTTCCTGTCCGGTCAACCGCTCGCCCAGCTCGCGCTGGGTCCCGTACTTCAGTTGCGCGGCTCGCTCGTAGTTGGCCTCGCGCTCGGCCTGCTCGATCCGGACCTGGAGCTGCTCCAGCTCGGATTTGGTCGCCCGGATCGCGGCGATCGCCGACTTCTCGGCCTCCCAGCGCTGCTTCATGCCGCCGGCTTCCTCGGCGATCTCGCCGAGTTCGATCTCGAGGGCAGCCAGCCTTGACTTCGAGGCGTCGTCGGTCTCCTTCCGGAGCGCCTCGCGCTCGATTTCGAGCTGGATCCGGCGTCGTTCGAGCTCATCCAGCTCAATCGGCATCGAATCGATCTCCATCCGTAGCCGAGAGGCGGATTCATCGACGAGGTCGATCGCCTTGTCGGGCAGGAACCGCTCGGTGATGTAGCGATTCGAGAGGGTCGCGGCCGCCACGAGGGCCGAGTCCGTGATCCGGACCCCGTGGTGGACTTCGTACCGCTCACGCAGGCCGCGCAGGATCGAGATCGTTTCCTCGACGGATGGCTCGTCCACCATCACGGGCTGGAATCGCCGCTCGAGCGCCGCGTCCTTTTCGATGTGCTTGCGGTATTCGTCGAGGGTCGTCGCGCCGATCGTATGGAGCTCACCTCGGGCGAGCATCGGTTTGAGCAGGTTCGACGCATCCATCGCGCCCTCGGCGGCCCCCGCACCGACCACGGTATGGAGCTCGTCGATGAACAGGACGACCCGACCCTCGGCGTCCTTGATCTCCTTGAGGACGGCCTTGAGCCGCTCCTCGAACTCGCCGCGGAACTTGGCGCCGGCAATCAGGGCGCCCAGATCCAGCGACACGACGCGCTTGTCCTTGAGGGTCTCGGGGACGTCGCCGCGCACGATCCGCTGAGCGAGGCCCTCGGCGATGGCCGTCTTGCCGACGCCGGGCTCGCCGATGAGGACCGGGTTGTTCTTGGTCCGGCGGCTCAGGACCTGCATGACGCGACGGATCTCCTCGTCCCGCCCGATGACCGGGTCGAGCTTGCCGGCGCGGGCTTCGGCGGTCAGATCCCGACCGTACTTTTCGAGCGCGAGGTAGGTGCCTTCAGGGTTCGGGGATGTGACCCGCTGGGTGCCCCGGACGGAGGCCAGCGCGCCGAGGATGGCCTCGCGGTTCGCGCCGTGCTGGTCGAGGAGCCGCTGGCCCTCACCACCGACCTCGGCGACCCCGAGGAGGAGGTGCTCGGTCGAGGTGTAGTCGTCGCCCAGGCGACGTGCCTCTTCCTGCGCACGGTCGACCACCCGCTTTGCCCGCGGGTCCAGCGCGAGGGATCCGCCCTGGACCTTCGCCCGCCGGGCGAGCAGGGCGGCGAGTTCGCCGCGAAAGGTGCTGAGCTCGACACCGAGCCGACGAAGCGTCTCGGCCGGGAC
>JAYWFP010000233.1:0-3717 GCA_043778745.1 Chloroflexota bacterium | reverse complement strand
ACTGGCGGCAGGGTTCGCTCGCGCCCGAGTACGAGCGCATCGAAGCCGCCATTCTCATGTTCGGCGGGTGGATGGATTCCTACGTGGATCCCGTGTTCCGGATGCTCGAGCGGTGCACCGCGCCGCGGCGTGCCGTCGTCGGCAACTGGTCCCACGAATTCCCCGACGACGGGTACCCGGGCCCGGGCCTGGACTGGCATCACGAGATGGTCCGCTTCTTCGACCACTGGCTGAAGGGCAAGGAGAACGGCGTGATGGAAGAGCCCACGCTGACCTGGTTCCAGCGCGATTCCGCGCCGCCCGAGGCCTTTCCGGCGACCTGGCCGGGCCGTTGGCGCGCGACGGCAGGACCGGTCCCGGCGGGCGGCGGCGGCGGGTTGATGCACCTGTCACTGGCGGGCGGCCCGGAGCCACTCCGCGGCACGCTTGAATGGGAAGCGACCATCCCTGCCGGTTCGTCAACATTTCCCCATCGGGCGACAACCGGCACACACGGGGCGCTGTCCTGGGGCGCGGGTGGAGCCCCGAACGGCCTGGCCCGGGACATCCGCCCCGACGAGTCGGGCGTCCCGACCTACACCTCGCTGCCGCTGGATACGCCCCTCGAGATCCTCGGCCTGGCATCGGCGGAGCTCGCGGTCTCGACCTCGATGACCGTCGCGACCCTGGTCGTCCGCCTGTCCGACGTCGCCCCGGACGGGACGTCCTGCCAGGTCACGATGGGCATCCTCAACCTGACCCACCGCGAATCCCATGTGAATCCGGCGCCGATGAACCCGAGCGAGCGGACGAGCGTGACCGTGCCGATGCGCGCCGCTGGATATCGGTTCGCGCTGGGCCATCGGATCCGCCTCTCGATCGCTTCCTCCTGCTGGCCGGTCATCTGGCCGTCCCCCGAAGCCGGCTCGCTGACCATTCATCACGGGCCTGCCGCGGAGGCGGCTGGAGATTTCCCCCAACCCGGATCGCGCCTTGTTCTCCCCGTCGCCCCGGGCGTCGATGACGCGACAGTCCCGGCATTCAAGACGTCGCCCCCCGACATGGATGTCGTCGGCGCCGGGAGCGAGGATGTCCCCAGGTGGCAGGTTACGGACGACGTTCTGACGGGCACCGTGACCGTCTCGACCCACGATGGCAGTCAGACGGTTCTCGACGGAGGCACGCGGCTCTACACCGCGGAATCGCACGAGATGCGTGCGTCAGACGCCGATCCAGCGCGGGCATCGATGTCCAGCGCCATCCGCTACGTCCTCGAACGCGACGGTCACCGAATCGAAATCGACGTTGACGGCGACACGACTTCGAACGCGCGCGAGTTCGATCTCGACATCCGGATCGTCATTCGCCTGGACGGAACCCTGTTCTTCAAACGCCGCACGGACCGCAAGATCCCACGCAACCTCGTCTAGAGGTCTCCCGCGATCAGGATCGCGAAGACGCACATGGCCACGTTGCCGACGAGACTCGCGGCCACCTGGAATTGGTCCGGCAGGCACCCGCGAGCGCGCCGGCGAGGAATGCCGCGCCCACCTCAGCTTTTCGGCGGCGCCGAGCTGCTCACGGCCTCGGGCGGCCGGCCGCGCATCCGACGGGCCGCCGGCGTGTCGAGGAAGTCCAGCCATGCTTCAGGAACGTCGAGCCGGACCTGCAGGGACCGCCCGAGCCAGCCGCCCGCGACGATCCTTGCCCCGCCCTCGCGCAGGACAGCCGTCAGGGCGGGGTCCGCGACAATCGGCGTTCCGTTGATGGACCCGATCGGCTCGCACCCGGCGTCCTGGCCTGGACCGAGCCAACGCGTTTCGAGGTCGCCGACCAGAACACTCGTACAGCAGCGCGATGCGAAGAAGTCGATGAGCAGGGTTCGGCCTCGAGCCTCCTCGCCGATCCGGCGCGTAGCCCTCGGATCGGCCGCAATCGACATCGTGTTCGACCTCGCCGTTGGCTCGCGGGTCACGCTTTTGAGGCGCCGGGGGCGATCAGTTCGAGCAGGCTGCCGGCCTGGTTTCGATATGTCGTCCCCTCGAACTCGTTCAGAGGATGGGGCTCCAGCACGTGCTCGTCGACCTTGCCGTCGCGCCGGATGTACGCCACCGGATAAATGGCGCCCTGACCATCGGCCTCGACGGTCAGCGCGATCGCGTTCGGGCCGTCGACATCGAGGAAATGCGACAGCGGCATGCTGCCTTCGTCACGGATGCCGTCGTCAGCGCTCACGCTGATGACCCGGGCAAGGTATGCCTTCTGATGCCACAGCTCCGGGGCGTTCGTCGCCTCGGCCAGGACGTGGGTCGTCAGATCGGCCAGGGCGATCAACGGGCGTGGACGGGGAATGCCAAAACTTCGCTCTGCGAGTCGTTCGACGAGGAGCCTGCCGTTGTAGCGATGACCCTGAACCGCGCCGGAATAGCTTGGAATGCCGTGTTTCTTGAGCCCGGACGCGCCCGACGTGATCGTCCCCGCGAAATGAATTCCGGGAACGGTGGCGCTCTCCCAGTAAGCCGTCTGGGCAGGTAGTCGACTCTGCCCAAAGACTGCGACACCCAGGGCGGGCAGATCCAGGAGCGGGCACGTGAAGCCGGTCGCCGCGATGACCTCGTCTACGTCAAGCGACACGGGCATGCCGTTGTCCGTTCGCTTCAGGTCCACGCGCAGTGATGTCCCGGAGCGGCTGATCTCGGACACCGATGCGGACAGGATGTCCACGCCTCCGCCCAATGCTGAGTCCTCGAACGGCTGAACGTACCGGGCTCGGACGCCGACGAGTGAACGCGTCTCGATCGATGTCTTGGCCGGGGACGGGGATGCGAGAGTGATCCGGCTGGCCCACTGGAGGAGGCCCGACGCGAGCTCGAAGCCGGAGTTCTGCTTGCCGATGATGAAAAGCCGCCGACCGGCGTAGGTCTCAGCGGCGCGCGTGTCGGCGTAGTGAACCGCATGCTCGATGCCCGGCGTCGGCGGCGAGAACGGCTCCGCGATCCCGACCGCCAGGATCAGCTGCTCACAGTCGTACTCGCCGTCCGACGTGGTCAGCCGGAACCGTGGACCGGTTGGGCCGTCGTCGCGACGCGTCGATTCCCAACGACAGCCATACCGAACCTTGATCCCGGACCGATCCGCGAAGGCCGTGAGGTTTGCCTCCATCTCCGGCCGGGACGGGAAATCCGACGACCCGTCCATGAACTTGGTCTGGAGCCCCCGAAGTTCGGGTTCGGTTGCCAGCAGGCTGTTCCAGTCCCAACGCTCGAACGCCCGGGTTTCCCGGTCCGGGGCCGCATACGGCTTCGTCCAGGACAGGAGTCGCTGGAAGAACGGCCAGCGACGGAACATGCCGCCGGGGCCCGGGTCAGCCGACAGGACCGCGTGCCCGATGCCCCGCCGATTGAGCTCATAGGCGACCTGGAGACCGCCGGGGCCCGACCCGATGACGATGACCGGGTACGCGCCGGGGGGGAATGGGCGCTCAGGGTCCGCCATGGTGAATCAGCCCCGCGCGCGGTTCGCGTTGCGAAGGCGTCGGGATTGGGCCTGCAGCATCCGGTAGGTGACCTTCGGGTGCTCGATCAGAAACCCCTCCACCGCGGGGCCAGCCAGCACGACGCACCGCAGCGGCCGGAGCGCGACTACGTCGGCCGTCGGCAATTCACCGAGGATGATCGACACCTCGCCGAAAAATTCGCCGCGACCGAGCGTCGCGCGCTGCTCACCATCGACCAGGAC
>JAYWFP010000232.1:0-3729 GCA_043778745.1 Chloroflexota bacterium | reverse complement strand
GACTGAAGAGGTTGGTGGCGAGGTCTGGGGTCACGGGGACCACCATTCCGGGGAGCTCTTGAAGTCGGGGGTGTCGATGAGCTTGGTGAGGCCGGTTCCATCGGACCGCATCACGTAAAGGACATTGTTCGGGTGGGTGAACCGGTCGCTGATCGGGTCGAGCATGAACATGATCTGACTTCCGTCGGGGGACCAGATCGGATCGATGGGAAACCCCCCGTCGGAGTCTTCGAAGAGCTTGGTCAGCCCCGACCCGTCGGAGCGGATCGTCGAGATCGCGCCGGTTGGTTGATTGCGCTCCGACACGAACAGAATCGTCGTTCCGTCGGGGGACCAGCGAGCCCACCAGTTGGGCGGCGGCGTATCGAGCTGCCGCACATCGGACCCATCGATGTTGACGACCCAGAGGGAGCCACCGATATCGATCGGGAAGTCCGGCTCGCCGCGGACCGCACGGTAGAAGACCAGCATCGAACCGTCGGGTGAGTAATCGAGTGCCACATCGTGCGGTGTTCCACTGGTTGATGTGAGACGAACCACGTCGGTGACGTCGCCTGACGTTCCCGTGTACAGACCCGTGCGGGTCGGGTCCGAATCGTCCCATCCCTCGAACGCGATCCTTGTCCCGTCCGGCGACCAGGCCTCGGGGACGAGGTTGAGGGTGGGATCGTTGACGTGAAGCGGGGTGAACCCCGTGGCGTCGATGGTGAGGAGACCGCCGGTGACGGGCGTCGGAGGTGCGCCCCCGGGCATCACGATCATCTGGGACCTATCCGGCGAGATCCGGTTGTTACAGCAGTACTCGCCCACCTGCGTCAGCTGCCGTTCAGCCGTCCCATCGGCGTTCGCGGTGTAGTACGCGTGCTGGTCGTTGCCAGTCGTCCGCAGGAAGAGGATGGTGCCCTCGGGACGCACCGCGGGCTCAGAGACCGCGGCGGAGGCGGAAGCAGATGGTGCTGGGCTCGCCTGCGAGCCCGACTCCGCCTGAGCGGAGCAGGCAGCCAGCGACAGGGCCAGCGCGACCGCGGCGGACGCCGCTTTGAAGCGGAGCGTGACGTCGTCGCCTTGGTGGGGGCCCTTGGCCTGCATCGGCCTAGACATTTCCGCCTCCTGAACGCGGGTTTGAGTTCGTCAGCCGGGCATGGATCGCGGTATGCCGCATGGGTGAGTCAATGCCGTGGCAGTCCCGTCTGTGAGAGCGGCACGTCAGTTTCCACGTCGACATCGCGCACCTCAACGTTATGTGCACATGACTGTGCATCGATTACGCAGACTAGCCGAAGCCATCGATCGGAATCTCGTGATCTCGCGGTACGAAGGACGCGCGGACGGTGGGCGCGATGGGGTCAAATGGGCTCCAAGGCCGGTACGACGAGCCACCCAGCGGCTCGTCCGGCGTAGATCAGCTGCTCGGTCGTAAGCCCCGACCGCGAACGGAGGTCGGCGAAATGGCGCTTCACGGTGCTCGGCCGAATTCCCACGAGCTCGGCGGCGTCCTGGACGGATCCGCCAGCGGCGACGAAGGCCGCGAGCACGTCCATCTGGCGCTGGGTCGCGGGCCGCGAGAGTGCGCCACGCAGATCCCCCTCCCTCATGCCTGCCGCCTCGCCGCGGCGAGCCACTCGTCACGGCCCTCGATTGGAATGCGATAGGCTGTTAGCGCGTGTCCAACACCTGCCGGGGGCGCCAACCTTCCGCTTGGAAGCGTGATCAGGCGCGTCAGGCGCCCGGCGCTCGGTAGGTGACCCGCCGACCGGCGATCTCGTCGACATCTGCTGCGGAAAACAGCTCGGCCGTCGAGATCCTGACCGCCCCGCTGGCCGCGACCGTCAGGCTGAGCGCCGCAGCAGCCTTGTTGTCTGGGAGCTCGACGGTGATGTAGAAGTCCTCGGTACCCATCGCCCAGTAGGCCGATTCGATGGAGCCCCCGACGCTTCCCGCGAGCGCTTCCAGCGCCTTCATGCGGCCCGACCCGCCATCCTTCAGGACACCTGCCGCACCGGCCGCAGAGTAGGACCCATGGAACATGAATTTGGCCATTGTGGTCTCCCGTCGTTCCTTGCTCGGCAGATCAACTCGGCCAAGCTCATCGCCACCATTATGGATCGAATAGGTCCATGACGAGACCCTGAATCTTGGCCCTGCGCCTCTCCTCGCTTCCGCTCACCCGGATCCAGAATCGCGCGGGATGAGCCACCAGGCCATGATCGTTCCCGCCGCTGCGGCCACCACCCCGACGCCGATGGCCAGCTCGATGGAAACGGTCGACAGGACCCCGGCAATGGCCGCCCCGATCGGCCATCCGGCAAAGTTGAAGGCCATCGAGATGGCAAACGCACGGCCCATCCAGGCCGTATCCGTCCGGCGCTGCCGGAGCGTGAACATCGCGACATCCATGGGGCCGTTCAGCAACCCCATGATCGCCATCGATAGCAGGATCGGGCCCAGCCCCGGGATCAGCAGGAGCGCGAAGGCCGGCACGAAGCCGATCATCGGTGCCGAGAAGAGGCGTGCCTCGCGGCCGCGCATGTCCATCCGGCCCGCCCACAGTCCGGCACCAACGCCGACAACGCCCTGGAGGGCGAAGACGAGCCCGACGGCCGTCTCGCCGAGGTGCAGGCGATCGAGGATCAGGAGCGGTACCACGATCGACACCATGCCGCCACCGATGTTGAGGGTCGTGATGGACAGCCCGATCGTGCGAAGGGTTCGATTTCGCCACGTGTACTGGAGACCGTGCCACGCGTCCAGCAGCAGTCCACCGCTTGTCGTGACTTCCGCAGCCGGCTCCGGCACCGGTGCGAGCACGACCACCGAGATCGCGAGGACCATGGCGATGGACATGAACGCCGCCGGTCCGCCGACCGTTCCGACCATGAGCGCGGCAAGGGGCGGGCCGATGATCGAGGCAATGACATAGCCGTTCGAATCGACCGCGTTGACGCGTTCCCACAGGTTCGGCGGAACCATCAGCGGGAAGAGCGTCCGCATGCCGGTGGCACCGAGCGGCCCCGTCAGGGACGAGATCGCCGCGATGACGATCAGCAGCTCGGCCGGCAACCGATCAGCGAAGGCGAGGACGGCGATCAGCGCCAGCGACGCGACCCCGATGATCAGGTCGAGCCGGATGAGCCGCGTCCGTCCGTGCCGATCGAGCAGCGCACCTCCGATCGGGCTGATCAGGAGGCCCGGCATGAGGCTCGCGAATGTCACCAGCCCGGCCAGCGCGGGCGACCCGTAGCGGGTCAGGCTGAACAGCACGAGCGCGACGCCGATCATGGATTGGCAGATCCGCACGAGCTGCATCCCGATGAGCGCCCGGCCCAGGAACGGGACGTTCAGGAGGGCCCGGTACGAGGGCGGGGCCGGCGGCTGCGTGTCGCGCCCAAGCGCCGATTCCGGGGCGAGGTCGGCTGGAGTCATTCCCTTCTTCGGCATGGCCCGATGCTATCGGAGCGGCGGGAAGAGGCTGGTGCTGATCGAATCAGCGGGCCGTGGCCCATGGGTACTGACGGGTTCGGAACCGAAGTACGGCTTCCCTCAACCCCTGCGCACCCCTACGTTCATGTCAGCAACGAGCCGGACCGCACCCGCTCCCACCGGACGGAACCCCGGCCGCCAGCATCAGAATGATCGAAAGGCGACCATGGCAATGGCCTCGATGGCAGTCAACGAACTTGGACCGATGCTCACCGCCACCGAAGTCGCGGAGATGCTCCATCTCCACGT
>JAYWFP010000231.1:0-3740 GCA_043778745.1 Chloroflexota bacterium | reverse complement strand
GCGCCGATGCGGGTCAAGGCCGAACGCGCCAATCTCAGCGCCAGGGGCGCCTACCGCCTGACCGCGGCCAAGGCCGAACGCAAGGTGATCCTGATCGCGACCGGGAGCGAGGTCGAAATCGCCGCCGGAGTGGCCAAGGAATTGGAAGCGCAGGGGATCGGCGCCGACGTCGTGTCGATGCCGTGCACCGCGGCGTTCGACGCGCAGGACGCGGCCTACCGCGAGGATATTCTGCCCGACGTCTCGAACCGCGACATCCTGCGCGTGTCGATCGAGGCGGGGACGACCTTTGGCTGGGAGCGCTACACCGGGCTCCACGGCCTTCGCATCGGGCTCGACCGCTTCGGCGCCTCTGCGCCCGCAGCCGACCTCTATGAAAAATTCGGGCTGACCGTGCCCAAGATTTTGAGCCGTGTGCTCGAGCAGTTGAAAATGCATAGCAAGACAAGGGAAATTGCATGACCAAAGTTGCCATCAACGGCTTCGGCCGGATTGGCCGCCAATCTCTCAAGGCGATCCTCGAGCGCGCCCCGAGCGTCGAGGTCGTCGCGGTGAACGACCTCGTCGAAACGAGCATGAACGCGCTTCTGTTCAAGCACGACTCAACCTACGGCGCGTACCCCGGGACCGTGGACCACACCGATGACTCCCTCATCATCGATGGCCGGGAGATCAAGGTCCTGAAGGAACGGGATCCCTCCACGCTCCCATGGGCTGATCTGGGCGTGGACATCGTCCTCGAATCGACCGGCATCTTCACCGACGCGGAGAAGGCTCGGGCCCACATCACGGCCGGCGCGAAGAAGGTCATCATCAGTGCCCCGGCCAAGGGCGAGGACATCACCATCGTTCTCGGCGTGAATGACGACCGATACGATCCCGCCAGCCACCACATCATCAGCAACGCCAGCTGCACCACGAACTGCCTGGCCCCGGCTGCGAAGGTCGTCCATGATCTGGTCGGCATCGAGCGCGGACTGATGAACACGATCCACTCCTACACGAACGACCAACGAATCCTCGATGTTGCGCACCAGGACCCGCGTCGTGCTCGTGCCGCCGGGCAGAACATCATCCCGACCAGCACCGGCGCCGCGAAGGCCCTGGCGCTCGTGATCCCGGATCTCAAGGGCAAGTTCGACGGCTTCAGCCTGCGGGTGCCGACGCCCACCGTCAGCGTGGTCGACTTCACGGCTACGGTGAAGCGCGATACCTCGGTCGAGGAACTCAACACTGCCTTCCGGAATGCAGCCACGGGGACGCTTGCGGGCATCCTCGGTGTGTCCGACGAGCCGCTCGTGTCGAGCGACTTCCGGGGCGACAGCCGCTCGTCGATCATTGACTCGGCCAGCACGATGGTCCTCGGTGGGAACTTCGTGAAGGTCATCGCCTGGTATGACAACGAGTGGGGCTACAGTTGCCGGTGCGCCGATCTCATCGAGATGATCGCGTCCAGGCTCCCGGCCGCAGCCGCTGCGTGACGGTTCGCTTCCGCCGCGTTCGTCGCGGCGCCGCTCCAGCGCTCAACTCCGCACGCCAACGGGCAGGGACATCATGGACAAGCTGACCATCCGCGACGTCGATGTCGCAGGCAAACGCGTCTTCTTGCGCGTCGATTTCAACGTACCGCTTGAGGACGGCAAGGTCACCGACGACTCCCGGATCCGGGCCGCGCTGCCAACCATTCGTCATCTGCTGTCGCACGGCGCGAAAGTCATCCTGGCGAGTCATCTCGGGCGACCCAACGGCAAGGTTCATGACGGGCTGCGCCTCCGACCCGCGGCCGAGCGCCTGACCCAGTTGATCGGCAAGAACGTGTCCGTCACCGGCGATGCACTTGGCGTCGGCACGGTTGACGCGATCAAGCGGCTGCGGCCCGGTGAACTCATTCTTCTCGAGAACCTCCGATTCCACGCGGAGGAGGAGAAGAACGATCCGGCCTTTGCCGCTCAACTCGCGGCGTACGCGGACATCTACGTGAATGACGCGTTCGGGACTGCCCACCGCGCCCACGCCTCGACCGTTGGGGTCCCCAAGCTCCTGCCGGCCTATGCCGGGTTCCTCATGGAGCAGGAAATCGCGCAGTTGTCGAATCTGCTGGAGGCGCCGGCGCGGCCCTTTGCCGCGGTCGTCGGCGGGGCCAAGGTGTCGGGCAAGCTGAACGTCCTCGACAACCTGATGTCGAAGGTCGATGTTCTCGTCCTCGGCGGCGGGATGGCCAACACCTTCCTGCTGGCCCAGGGCAAGTCGATCGGAAAGAGCCTTGCCGAGCACGACATGGTAGATGAGGCTTCGCGCGTGCTCGCGTCCGCCGAGGCCCACGGCGTCCGCGTGATCCTCCCGGTCGATGTGATCGTGGCCAAGGAAGTCACGCGCGGGACCGAATACAAGACGCTCCTTGCGGACAAGATCCCGGCGTCGTGGCACATCGTGGACGTGGGGGCCGCCACCCTCGAGCTCATGGAGGATGCGCTCCGGGACGTCAGGACGGTCTTCTGGAATGGACCGCTCGGCGTTTTCGAGATCCCGTCCTTCTCCCACGGGACCAAGGCCATCGCCCGGTTCCTGGCCGAGCGGTGCGACGACGGCGCCACGGTTGTCGTTGGCGGAGGCGACTCAGTCGCGGCGATCCAGCAACAGGGACTGGCTGGGCGCTTCACGCACATTTCCACGGGCGGTGGCGCGAGCCTCGAGTTCCTCGAGGGCCGCGAACTCCCGGGTGTCGCCATTCTTCCGGATCGAGGTGCCGAATGAGGGTCGACACGTCCATTGCCCTGGTCGCCGCGCGCGAGATCCTCGATTCCCGAGGCAATCCCACCGTCGAGGTCGACGTGCTGCTGGCGGACGGGTCGGTCGGCCGAGCCGCGGTTCCGTCCGGGGCCTCGACCGGTGCTCACGAAGCCGTCGAGCTGCGCGACGGTGACAAGCGTCGGTTCGGTGGCGAGGGTGTTCGTCACGCCGTCGAAAACGTCATGGTCGAGATCGGTCCGGCCGTGGTCGGCCTGGATGCAGCCGATCAATCGGGCGTGGATCGGGCCATGATCGAGCTCGACGGCACGCCGAACAAGGGGCGCATCGGTGCCAACGCCATCCTCGGGGTGTCGCTGGCCTGTGCCCACGCCACGGCCGCAGCCCTCGACCTTCCCCTCTATCGATACCTGGGGGGCGTCGGTGCTCGCACCCTCCCGGTTCCGATGTTCAACATCCTCAATGGCGGCAAGCACGCCCAGAACTCCACGGATTTTCAGGAGTTCATGGTCATGCCGGTCGGCCTGTCCACGTTCGGCGAGGCGCTCCGGGCCGGCGCGGAGATCTTCGCCGCTCTCCGATCGCTCCTCCACGACGGGGGCCATGCCACCGGCCAGGGTGATGAAGGTGGCTTCGCGCCATCCCTGGCATCGAACGAAGCGGCGCTCGAAATGGTTGTCCGGGCGATCGAAGCCGCCGGGTATCGCCCAGGTGATGAAGTTGGAATAGCCCTCGACCCCGCCACGACGGAACTCGTTGAGCCCGGCAGCGGGATGGACGGGGCACCAACGCGCTACGTGCTGGCCCGTGAGGGTCGAACGCTGGACTCGGGCGAAATGATCGATCTGTGGGCCGACTGGGTCGCTCGCTATCCCATCGTTTCGATCGAGGACGGCCTCGCAGAGGATGACTGGGCCGGATGGGCGGCACTGACCGCCCGCCTCGGCGATCGCATTCAGCTCGTGGGCGACGACCTCCTGGTCACGAACCCC
>JAYWFP010000230.1:0-8843 GCA_043778745.1 Chloroflexota bacterium | reverse complement strand
ATGGGTGTCCTGCTACAGCGGAACGCTGATGATCTTCCGCGAAGGCTGAGCCGGCACGTACCGGACAACCGAAGGGTCATTGGCAGGCACAGGGCACGTACCGGACAACCGAAGGGTCATTGGCAGGCACAGGGCACGTACCGGACAACCGAAGGGTCATTGGCAGGCACAGGGCACGCACCGGACAACCGAACGGTCAGGGCAGGCACAGGGCACGACCGCCGCGGCCGCCACGGCCAGGCGGGTCTGGCAGGCGTGGTGGCCGCCTCGCGTTCGTCAGCTCCGGCGGCGGTCGCGGCCGCTGGCGATGGCTCGCGCCTCCTTCGCCCCAGCCATCCGACGATCAGCTTCCCGGAGTGCGGCGTCCATTCCGTCGAGGTCGGTGAGGGATTGACACCCGACCGAGGCTGACAGGCGGATCGCGCCGTCAGCGTGTTCAATCGGCACCTCGATGATCTGAGTCAGCGAGGCGATCGTCGACTCGATCTCAGTTTCAGTCTGTATTCCGTTGGCAACGAGTACGAACTCGTCTCCATGGAGATGGGCGAGAAACCCGCCTTCAGCCGCGAACTCGCTCAGTCGATGACCGACCTCGCGGAGAACATCGTCGCCGACCTGGTGATCGAAGTTGTCGTTCACGGCCTTGAAGCCGTCGAGATCGATGTAGAAGATGGATGCCCCGACTGACTTCATTCGCCTGAGCTCCGCGGCATGCTCGTTGAGCGAGAGCCGGTTCGGGAGGTGGGTTAGCTGGTGGTGGCGGATGAGCCAGTTCGCGCGACTGCGATCGATCGACGACGAGGCGGCCGCATCGGCGAAGACGAGCACCACCGGACTCCACCATGCGAGCGATACGTATGTCGCTGCGAACACCCAGGCGAGAGCGGATTCCGCCGTCATCATCGTGGCCACGGCCCGCCACGGAATGCCGAGGGCGTCAGACGGGCGCCTGCCCGTTCGAATATAGACAGTCAACACCGCGAGCCCGATGTTGATCACGCAGAACGTCAACGCCCCGACCGCGACCGCGACGAGGTTCCCGAGCTGGGCGTCATGGCCGATGCCAAGTTCGAGCATCAGAAGGGTCGCGATTCCGCCGAGGCCGGCCGGAATCATGATCATGGCGTGGTTGGCGAGGACGCCGTACCACGGAACGCGGCCGCTGAGTTCACGCCACTCGAGGCTGCCGATCGCCGCAACCCAGATGGCGGCGGTCGGCCCGCCGAGCGCGAACGACGCGACCACGGGCGCCACGCCGAAGATGATCGTGACGCGACCCTCGTCGGTTGACCCGCGGGATGAGGTCGCGATCCCGACGGCGCTCCAGACGATGACGCCCAGGACAGCCGGATCAAGACCGGGAATCCTGAATGGGACGGCGATGGCCGGCGAGAGCGGCACCAGCGCACTCAGCCCGATGAGCATCGCCAGCCCGATGGACACGTAGACCCAGACCAGGACGGCCAATCGGCCCGTCGGGAAGGATGGCCTCGACAGGGGCCCAAATCCCGGGATCCGGACATGGTCAATCGGCCGCACCGCAGCCTCAATACCGGCGGTTGCGGCCAACGGATGCGTGCCGATTTCCGTTCTGCTCGGCGAACTCATATCCAGGTGACGGTCCAATGCTCGGTCGAAACTTCGATGACCCTGATCGTGACCATCGCACCCCGCAGCAGCGTCCGTAATTCGTACTTTCGTACCCACTTGACGGCGTATCGCGACTGACGGCCCCGTATGAGGGTCAATTCCCGCCGACTACCGCCTTCGTCTGCGCCGGCACCGTCCGGTGGGCGATCTCGGAGCAGTCCTGGCATCGACCCATGACGGTCAGGTGGTCCACTTGCGCCTCGAAACGGTGGCCCCGCGCGAGAGCCTGCAGGAAGGGGACGGCGTCAGCAGCCGGTAACTCCTCGTCCCAGCCGCATTCAGCGCAGATCAGGTGACCATGGGCCGCGGCGGGCCGAACGTGGAATTCCTCCCGGCCGTCGAGCCCATGACTGTGGCTGATGACGCCGATCGATTCGAGGACGTCGAGCGTTCGGTACACCGTCGACGGCGTCGTCGCGGGCTCAACTTCCCGACACCTTTCCACCAGCTGGCTCCTGGTCACGTGGCCTTCAGTTGCCTCGAGGACCGTCAGCAACGTCGCTCGCTGCGATGTCCAGCGCAGGCCCAGCTGGCGCAAGCGCTCCGGGACGCTGTCCCACGGCGGGGCCTGACGGCCACGCAGGACAGGGAGGTCGGTCACCGGATGCCGATCGCCTCGAGCCAGCCGTCGATCGCGGGGAGCGCGCCATCGAACCCAAACAGGAACACGGCCCCGACGACGAGGCTGAACGTGCCGGCCACGACACCGACCACGATGTACAGGCGCTCGCGGACGCGGCTGGCGATGAAGCCCGTGGCCGTCACGAAGACGATCACCGAATTCGATATGAGCAGGCCGACGACGAACGCGAAGAGCATCGGAAGGCCGAGCCCCTGGCTCGCGGCTCCCCCGACAGCGGCGATGAGGAGGACCTGGGTCCCCGTCTCGGCCCCGATCCCGTGGATCATCCCGACCCCGAAGGCGGTCCGCGGGCCGTAGGCCGTCATCTCGATCGGATCGGCGTGCTCATGGCCGTGGAGGCGAGACTGAAGCCGGCGCCAGGCATACCGGATCGAGTCGAACACGAGCATCCACCTCGATCTCAGCCGGAACGTCTGGCCATGGCGGGCGTATTGATACAGCGAGACGAACACCCAGATGCCCAGGAGCATGAGCGTGATGCCGACAATTCGACCCATGATCGGGTCCACCCAGGCCGGCAGGACGGCTCCGAAGCTGAGCGCGAGCGACCCGAGGATCAGGACGACCAGCGCATGCCCGAGGGCATACAACGTCCCAAGGGCGAGGGCTCGGCGTTGCTCGACCAGCATGCGGGGATGGACCGCCTCGACGTCGACGTGGCGGTCCGCGGTCGCCCCGTGGGCGCCGACATGAGCATGAGCAGCCGGGTCAACGTGAGCCGCGAGCTCAGTCGGCCCTCCGTGAGCATGCTCGTGGGTCCCGCCATGGGCAGCCTCGTGGACCTCCTCGGCGGCCTCGGCGGCCGTCGTGGTCGAGGTCACGTCCGTGATGGCCGCGATGTGATCCCAGTCGAAACCGTGACGTATCCCGAGGACAAGCGCCGTGCCGAGGAGTCCGGCGCCCCCGGCAATGGCGAACTCGAGGGCGGCAAAGGGCGGCATGGGTCGTCAGAAGATCCTTGATGCAACGAGTTGCAATAGCGTGAGGGTCACGCCCGTGCCTGTCAACCGCAGGTACGCACCATGGGCGCGATCGGATGCGTCGTGGGCCGGCGACCGGGCCGCAGCTCAGCCGCGGAGGCGCGACGGCTCAGCCGCATCGGATGCGTCGTGGGCCGGCGGCCGGGGCCGCAGCTCAGCCGCGAAGGCGCGACGGCTCAGGCGTGCGAGCGCCCGTACTTCGCCATGACCTCGCGCAGCCGATCGTGGGGCAAGCGATGGGCGGTCATTCCATCGCGGCCGGTCATCGTCTCCGCTGCGACCAGGGCATTTACGATCGCCTCTTCCGTTGCCTCGACGGTTGCCTCGAACAGGGGGTCAAGGGCACGGTCGCGAAGCGTCCGGACCGTTGTGACGCCCGGACCGGATCCATCGTGCTCTGGCTGGGAGAGATCCAGATTTCCGTTCGAGAAGCACAGAAAGATGTCGCCTGACGTCGTGGCGCCGATGCTTCCGGCACGGGCCAGGCCAAGGCCGGCGCGCTGGGCGATGCGGGCGCACTGGGTCGGGATCACGGGCGCATCCGTCGCGATGATGATGATGATTGAGCCGTCGCGCGTTCGCGCTTCGGTCGACTGATCGAGGCCGCCTTCGGGCCACGAGGCCTCGCCCGCGGACTCGATTCCATACGGGGAAGGCACCTCGTCAATCCCAATCTCACGGCCCACTGGAACCCCATCGATCCGAAGGAGGCGCCGGCTTCCATAGTTGGCCTGGACGAGGACGCCGAGGGTCCAGCCACCATCGGCACGGGCAAGGCGCCGGGACGCGGTCCCGATCCCACCCTTGAATTCGTGGCAGACCATCCCGGTTCCGCCGCCGACGTTGCCTTCGGCGACCGGGCCGGACCGCGCGTCGGCAATGGCCCGGGCGAGGTGCTCGGGCTTGACGTGCATCCCGTCCGTGTCGTTGAGCAGTCCGTCCCAGGTCTCGCCGACCACGGGCAGGGACCAGAAGAAGGCACCGGGCGCCTGGCTTCGAATGCCTTCGGCCACGAGCGCATCGCGGACCACGCCGACCGAGTGGGTGTTGGTGATCGCGATGACCCCGCCGAGCATGCCCGATTCCCGAATCCACTCAAGGCCGGTCATTTCGCCGTTGCCATTGAGGGTGTGCGGGGCGGCGAAGACAGGCTCCTTCCAGACATCGCCGGCGTGCGGGATCACCACCGTGATCCCGGTTCGGATCGGACCCTTGCCGACGACCAGCGGACCGTCGCCGTCGATGATCGTGGCGTGGCCGACCCTGACCCCGGGTACGTCCGTGATCGCGTTCAGCGGACCCGGCATCATCGTCCCGATGACGATGCCCAGATCGCGCGCCCGCGGACCGCCGGTGCGCGGCCCGCCCGTCCCGGCCACGGTCAGAGCGCCTCGGCCAGAATCGCGATCGTGGCGATTCCCAGATAGATGACCACACCGCCAACCGCCAGGAACCAACGCGCAGATCGCGGGATCGACGAACCGCCCGCAGCGAAGTACGCGAGCGGCCCGAGCGGAAGAATCAGGACGACCGCCATCCATCCGATTCGGCGCCGGCTCGAGATTTCCTCGCGTCGTACCAGGTCCCACAGGGCAATCGCGATCCACGCTGCGTAGAGCGCGAGCGGGAACACGTAGGCATACAGGCCGAGAACCGTCGTGAGCGTCGACGTGAGCGGAATCCCCATGATCGTCACCTCCCTGGCAGCGCCAGCAACTGCGCCGCCGGCGGCGGCCTTGATCTCAGCGATGGACCGGATGGCGTAGGGCCCTGGGACGGCGATCTCGGGGATCGCGAGAACCGTCGGTGCCGCCGCTCCCCCTGGAAGCTGGGCCTGCGCCGAAGGAACCGGCTCCGCCTGCCAGTCACCGCTCGTGTAGTGACCGCCCAGCGCCTGGGCAAAACGGGCGAGGAGCCCGAGCGTGGCCGCCGGGTCTCCCCCACCCCCGATCCGGCGCCCGCATGCGGCGAGCGTCTCGATGGCCGGCGGCAAGCTCGTGACATGCGCGTTATCCGCAAAGCAGTCGCGGTTCACGGACGGTGCCCCGAGAGCCATATCAGCCCGCCCGGAGCCGGACACCTCGTTGCTCCTGACTACGTTTCCGCGCGTCGCCCAGAAGTTGTCATCGAGATTCGGGAGGAGCGCGATCCCGAATACCGCGTGACCCTCCACGAGGTTGCCCTCGACGAGGTTGTCTCGGCCGCCGGCGATCAGGATCCCGGTCCCGAAGGTCGGGTACTCGAGGCGCTTGAGTGGAGCGTCGGTGGACGAGTTGTCGTGAACCCAGTTGCCGGCGATGGTGATACCGGCCTGTGGCGCGAGCAATTCCGAGTCGAGCGTATTCGGGACGATTCCGGCGTTGTTGTTGCGCCACTCGCTGTTGATGATCAGGAGATCGCCGCCGGCATTGGTTCCGGAGTAGCCCAGGGCGTTGTGCTCCGAGACGACGTCACTGATGACGGCGTGGCAGGGCTGGCACTGCCCGATATAGAAGCCGCTGTCCGGACTGCCCGACGCATAATCGTGATCGAACCGGCCCCACACGCTGGCGAAGGCATAGATCCCGTAGTCGCCGTTGCCGTAGGCCGTCAGGTATGAACCGCGGTAGCCGTTCACGCCAGACCAATAGAAGCCGTTCAGCCCGTAGTGACGAGCCGTCATGTTTTCGACCGCAACGCCGTCCGCCTCCACCACGTGGATACCGTTGGACTTCGTGAAGTCGCCGTCGAGGATCACAGCGTTCCGGTCTTCGCCGCGGATCGTGACGTAGGGCGTCGTGACGAGAACGGCCTCGTGGTAAATCCCTGGAGCAACGACGACCAGGTCGCCCGGTGCCGCCGCGTCGACGCCGGCCTGGATCGTCCGCTGATCGGCGGGAACGTGGATTGTGGCGCCCGGCTTGGTCGGTGCCGGCTCGCGCCCGGGCCCCACGCCACCGCCCCCGCCACTCGACGGCAGTTCCGCATCCCCGACGACCACGATCCCGGTCATGCCGATGCCGCCCTTCTGGCCGTGGAGCAGGCAGGTGAACGGGAATACGCCAGACGCGCTGAAGGTGTGCTGGAACTCGTCCCCAGTCTGGAGGACACCGGAGTCGAAGCTCCCGTCGTCGGCGGTGACGGTGTGCGGATTACGACCGCTGTTCTGCCACTCGACCTCGGTCCCGACCTCGACGCGGATGACGTTCGGCGCGAAGAAATCGTCCAGGTTCTTGACGACCCGGTAGGTTTCGCCGGCGGTTGCCCCGTCGCCCAACAGTCCCTGGACCAGGAAGCCGGCGCCGATCAGGCCAACAGCCGCGACGAGGATCAGGGCAGGGCGACGCATCGAGTCGGAGGCTAGCAGAGGGAGCCGGTCCGGACGCGGTGACGCCGCATGCCGCTCGCGCCTAGTCCGAGCGGCTGGTGGACACCACGTCGACGCCGGGGATCTTCGAGATGGCCTCGATCGCCGAGACGATCGATGCATTCGACCGGCCGCGGACCGCAATGTCCGCCCGATAGCTGTCCTTGCCGAGTCGCTGGGTCTGGACGGACGCGATATCGAGCTTGTGCTGGACCAGGACCATCGAAATGGCGCCGATCGAATCGACCCGCTCAAGGCCGAGGCGCAGCTGCAGTTCCGGCAGGTGTGTACCCCGGAGACGCTCGGCCAGGGCGTTGATGGGCCACAGGCTGGTCAGGATGATCACGGCCCCGACGACGGCCACGATGTGCTCGCCGGCGCCCGAAGCCATACCGACCGCAGAGGTCGCCCACAGGCTGGCGGCGGTGGTGAGCCCGCGAATGACCACGCCGTCCTTGAGGATCGCACCGGCGCCGAGAAAGCCGATACCGGACACGATCTGGGCGGCGATCCGCGTCGGATCAATGGAGCCGGTCGCCGCCCCATCCGTCGTGAATCCATGAATCGACATGACCGTGAAGAGCGCCGACCCGAGCGCGACCAGCATGTGGGTCCGGATGCCGGCGGGGTGCCCGTGGATTTCGCGCTCCGCCCCGACGGCCGCACCCAGGGCCGCGGCGATCACGAGCCGAAAAGCAAGGTCGAGCTGGAACGTGACGTCGATCACCGGAGCCTGATCTTCAACATGGCCGCCATCATAGCCAGTGTTCGTGCGCCTCCCCCGTGTCACCAACGCGTCACGCCCGGCGCGGTAAGGTCGCTCCGTGAATGAATCGTCAGTCGCCGCGGATCCGACGGCATCCCGGCACCCGGGCCGCGCACTGGCCTCGGCCGTCGGCGTTCTGGCCACCAGCGCCGCCCTCGGCGCCGGCGAACTATTGGCCGGCATGGTCGCTGGAGCGCCCTCGCCGATCTTGTCCGTCGGGCGACAGCTCATCGACCTGCAGCCGCCCGGGGCCAAGGAATTCGTCGTGTCACTGTTCGGGACCGCCGACAAGCTGGCTCTCGAGATCCTCGTCCTCGGCGTCGCGCTCGCGATCGGAGCGATCGTCGGTCTCGTCGCGCGCAGCCGACCAGGACTGGCGACAGGAATCATCGGCGCATTTGTCGCCGTCGGGTTCGCGGCCGGCGTTCGGGATGCCGACACGGTGCTCCCGCTCGCGGTCGGCGCCGGGCTCGCGGAATTCGCGGTCGGCGCAACGGCCCTCGACAAGCTGATGGCGATGGCCCGACGGACCCGATCCGCGTCCAGTGGAGCTGCGATGCCCGACTGGTCACGCCGGACGTTGCTGATCCGCGGCGGTCTTCTCGGTATCGCCTCCATCACCGCCTCGGCCGTGGGCCGCACGTTGCTCGAGCGCCAGCGACTCACGAAGCCCGGCGAGCTTCCCAACGTGACGGACCCAGTCTCATTGCCGGCAGGCGCCGAGCTGGGCGTTCCAGGCCTGACGCCGATCGTTGTCCCGACCGCCGATTTTTATCGAATCGACACGGCCCTCATTCCTCCGAACATCGACCGGGATACCTGGCAGCTCCGGATCCACGGGATGGTGGAGCGCGAGGTCACCCTGACCTACGCGCAGCTCATCGAACTGCCGCTGATCGAGCAGTACGTCACCATCGCCTGTGTCAGCAACCGGGTCGGCGGCGATCTGGTCGGCAACACCAAGTGGACAGGCGTGCGGCTGCGAGACGTCCTCGACCTGGCCGGCGTGAAGTCCGGTGCGACGCAGCTGGTCGGCCGGTCCGTCGACGGCTGGACCGCCGGATCGCCCACGGCCTGGATCATGAATCCGGAGCGGGAGCCGATGATCGCCATCGGGATGAACGGCGAGGCCCTGACCCGCGAACACGGCTACCCGGCACGGGTGATCGTGCCCGGACTGTATGGCTACGTTTCGGCGACCAAGTGGGTCACCGAACTCGAACTCACCACGCTCGAAGCCTTCGATGCCTACTGGGTGCCACTGGGGTGGGCCAAGGAGGCGCCAGTCCTCACCCAATCGCGGATCGACGTCCCGCCTCGGAACACCAACATCCCGGCCGGCCCGATGAAGATTGCCGGCGTGGCCTGGGCCCCGGATCGGGGCATCTCGAGGGTCGAGGTTTCGGTCGACGACGGCGACTTCCACGACGCGACCCTGTCGGTGCCGATCTCCGATGC
>JAYWFP010000229.1:0-3754 GCA_043778745.1 Chloroflexota bacterium | reverse complement strand
AAGCTGACGATCGAGATCGAGACCGACGGCAGCCTCAGCCCGGAGGAGGCCCTCAGCCGCTCCGCGCAGATGCTGATGGACCAGTTCCGCCCGTTCGTCACGATCGGACAGGCGCCTCTGCACGATGATCGCGCCGTTGCCGGCGTCCCGCAGCTGCCTCCGAACATGCTCGACATGCCGATCGAGGAACTCGATCTGCCGATGCGAGCGTACAACTCGCTCAAGCGCAACAACATCGTCAAGGTCGGGCAGCTCCTGCAGCTCAAGGACGACGATCTCCTGCGAATGCGGAACTTTGGCAAGAAGTCGCTCGACGAGATGAAGGAGCGCCTCACGATGCGCGGCTTTATCCTCCCCGAGAGCGAGCCGAGCAGCTTCGACGAAGACGCCGACGATAGCGACGCACCGTTCGAGGGTGAGGACGCCTGACATGGCGCACCGAATCGATGGCCGCAAGCTCAGCCGGAAGACCGGCCCAAGAATGGCCCTGTTCAAGAACCTGACGGTTTCGATCCTGCGCTACGAGCGGGTCAAGACAACCGAGGCCAAGGCCAAGGAAGTCCAGGGTCGGGTGGAACACATGATCACCCTGGCGAAGCGCGGCGATCTCGCGGCTCGGCGGACGGTAACGTCCGCCTTCCCGAATGAGCCACTCGTCATCACCAAACTGTTCGACGAGATCGCTCCCAAGTACGCAGATCGGACGTCCGGGTTCACCCGGATCGTGAAGATCGGCCAACGAGCGGGCGACGCCGCCGAGATCGTTCAGATCGAGTTGGTCTGAGCAACCATGAGCGCCCGCAGGGGCGTTGATGCTGGTTCCCGAGAGGGAACCCCTGTGCGCTATCGAGCACGGGTTGAATACGACGGCACGGAGTTCTCCGGGTTCCAGGTCCAACCTGGAAGACGGACAGTCCAGGGGGCGCTCGAAACGGCGCTGGCCCACCTCAGCGGTGGCGTCAGGCAACCCGTAGACGGCGCCGGAAGGACCGACGCAGGGGTTCACGCCGAGGGTCAGGTGATTGCCTTCACCTACTCCGGCATGCTTGATGCGACGGCTCTCGGTGAGGCTCTCAACGGCCTGCTTCCGCCGGATGTCGCGATCCGCGACCTTCGTCGGGCGGCCAGGGGCTTTCATCCCCGCTATGCGGCGCGGTACCGGGAGTACCGCTACACCGTCTGGAACGGACCGCGCAGCCCGCTTCGAGAGCGCACCGCGCTCTGGGTGCGGACCCGACTGGACACTGACGCCATGGCACGAGCCGCACAGGCCTTCGTTGGCCGGCGCGACTACAGTGCGTTTGGTGGGGCCGATCCGCAGCCGATCCGGAATGTCCGTGACGTTCGGGTGAGGCGGTCTGGCCACCAGGTGACGATCGACGTACGCGCCGACGCCTTCCTTCGCGGGATGGTCCGTCGCATGGTCGCCGCCCTTCTCGGTGTCGGGCGGGGGACAATTGAAGAAACTGCGGTCGCGGCGGCACTAGCCGATCGTCGACCGGCCTTTGGAGGGGTTTCAGCCCCGGCCAGGGGACTGAGCCTTCGACGCGTCGTCATGGGACGGACGTCGAGGCGAATGAGCGGAGTACACGAGGAACGATGAACGCCAAGACCTACACGGCCCGGGAAAGCGAGATCGAGCGACGCTGGTTTGTCGTGGATGCGACAGATCAGACGCTGGGTCGCATCGCCACCCAGGTTGCGCGCGTGCTGTCCGGGAAGAACAAGCCGACCTATACGGCCCACCTGGACACTGGCGACCACGTGATCATCCTCAATGCCTCAAAGGTGTCCGTCAGTCGGGACAAGATCACGAGCAAGACCTACGCCCGCCACAGCGGCCACCCCGGGGGGTTCAAGGAAGAGTCGCTCGGGCACCTGCTGGACCGTCGTCCCGAGGAGGTTCTGCGGCGCGCCGTCAAGGGCATGATGCCGCATAACCGGCTGGGAGCCCAGCAGCTCCGCAAACTCAAGATCTATGCCGGATCGGAACACCCGCATCAGGCTCAGCGGCCTGAGCCGCTCGCCTGACGGAGGATCCAACCATGGCCACACCCACGCTCTTCAATTCCGGTACCGGTCGACGCAAGACCGCCGTTGCCCGCGTTCGCCTGATGCCTGGTGAAGGTGAGATCGTCGTCAACGGTCGCTCGCTGGCCGAGCACTTCGGCAACGCGATCGACGAGAGCGATGTCCGGATGCCGTTTCACGTCACCAGCACGGATGGCCGCTACAACGCCCTGGTCAAGGTCGAGGGTGGTGGCGTCACCGGTCAGGCCGGCGCCATTCGTCACGGCATTGCCCGAGCGCTCCTCGAGCTGGAGCCCGAGTATCGCCTGTCGCTCCGCCAGGCAGGTCTCCTGACCCGCGATCCACGGATGAAGGAACGCAAGAAGTTCGGCCTGAAGCGAGCCCGCAAGGCGCCGCAGTACACCAAGCGCTGATTGGCGGACGGGGACGCCGTGCCCACCAGCAGGCCTCCTTCCATTGCCGCTCCGGGCAGCCTTCGCGGTCGGGACTTTGTCAGCGCCGCTGACCTTCAACCGGATGAAGTTCGGCGCATCTTCGCGACCGCAAGTGACCTGAAAGCCGAATACGCGCACGCCCGCCGGCACGCGCGTCCCGCGCTGGTGAGGACGACCGTGGCAATGCTCTTCGAGCGACCCTCACTCCGCACTCGCGTCACCTTCGAGGCAGGCATGGTCCAGCTCGGCGGTGCGGCTATCCAGTTGACGTCTGGTGGCGTGGGTTGGGGAGTTCGAGAATCGATCACCGACGTGGCACGCAATCTCGAGGACTACGTCGATGCGATCGTGATCCGGACGGGTCCTCACGAGGTCGCGACGGAATTCGCCGAACAGGCGTCGATCCCGGTCATCAACGCCTTGACGCTTCACGAGCATCCGTGCCAGGCGTTGGCCGACGTCTTCACGATCGAGGAGGTCCTCGGGTCGGTGGCCGGTCGTGTCATCGCGTTCGTCGGCGATGGGAACAACGTATTTCACTCGCTCGCGCTCGTCGCGACGGCCATGGGTGCCGTCGTCCGGCTCGCGCATCCGCCCGGCTACGGGCCGGACTCGGCCGTCGTCCGCGCAGCCGACGCCCGAGCTGCCGAATACGGCGGCGCCCTCGAGATCGGCGGGGATCCGGCCTGGGCCGTCCGCGGCGCCGACGTCATCTATACGGATGCCTGGACCTCGATGGGCCAGGAATCGGAAACGGAGGCGCGACGCGAGGCCTTCGGCGCCTACCAGCTCAACGGCGAGCTCCTTCGAATGGCTGCCCCCTCTGCGCGTGTCATGCACTGCCTTCCCGCTCACCGCGGCGAGGAAATCACCTCAGACGTGATGGACGGCCCGCAGAGCATCATCTTCGCGCAGTCGGAAAATCGCCTCCATGTTCAGAAGGGCCTCCTGGTAGAGCTGCTCGGCAGGCGCGGCGACGCCGGCATCTTCGAGTCTGCCGGCGGCGCGGGAGGGTCAGCATGAGTCAGGCCCTGTTCGATCTGTATAAGGAGGCTCTCCGACGGGGACACGTCGCGGCCGTTCAGGGCAACCTCGAAGCAGCGCTGGTCGCGTACGAGGCGGCCGCGACCATCGCTCCCGACCGGGCGCTCCCGCACGCGAGCCTCGGGGACGTGTTGAAGCGCCTTGGCCGGCTTGACGCAGCCGAGCAAGCCTTCGACGCAGCCCTTCAGCGTGCCCCCGCCGACGAGAACGCGCTTCGGGGACGTGCCGCAACTCGCCTCGAGCTC
>JAYWFP010000228.1:0-8882 GCA_043778745.1 Chloroflexota bacterium | reverse complement strand
GTAGCGAGGGCTCTCGTTTCGTTTGTCAGGCCCGGCCGCCTCGCACTCCGCGTCCAGCCCCGGTGTCACGGACGTATCTGGACGAGATCACCGCCGGGTGCGTGCGTGCGAGCGGCTCCGTGTCTGATGTCAATGCCCGACGGTCACCATCAGGGAACCAGTCGCCGCGTTGCCGGTGAGCGCGACACAGCCGTTGCCGTCGTAGCCGATCACGAAGTTGTAGACGCCCTCGAAACCGTCGATCTCTTCGACATCCTTGAGCGCAATCATGCCCGTCAGCGTGGTCGGGCCTTTGAACACCTCGTTGCCGGCCTCATCGACGATGAGCATCCCGTCGAGATGAAGTTCGACGTGATGCGTCCCCAGGACCTCCACCGGGAGGCCGCTCCCGCCCTGGCTGAACGGCGGCGTGGCGGCTGTCAGGCGCCCGGTGCCGCCAGTCGGACCGGGTGCCACGGGTCCGAACACGAAGGTGAGGCGATCGTACGCACCATCAGAATCGACGACGAGGTCGATCAGCGTGTTCGATCGCAGCAGTCCGGTCTGCGGAGGAACGACGCACCCTCCATCCGTCGAACTCGAAACGGTGGTCGAAGTTGGGCCGGCGCTCGGCGTGAGCGTCGTTCCTAGGGTGGTCGAGGGAGCAACCGGCGCGCAGGCCGCGATCATCACGGCGACGAGGGTTGCCAGTCCGGGGAGGCCGACGAGCGACCGTTGGCGCGGTCCGAAGTTGATCATGCGCGCCTCCCTGGCGGCCCGTGAGCCGAACCGTGTCCTGAACGACGATGAATGCCGTCCCGGTGAGACGCCATTGCCATCGTGCTCGTCACGCCGACACTCCGCCCGCTCGAGCTCGAGATCCGGGAAACACCTCGTCGTACGTGCTCACCAGCCTGTCGCCGAATGCGGAGCGATCCGCTTCGATCTGGGGGACGCGGCGCTGATCGGCGACCCAGTTGGCCGTGATCGCAACGGCCGCTGGAATGTTTCGCCCGCGCGGTCCACCGGGTGGAATCAGGAACGGCGAGTCTGTTTCGACCAGAAGGCGTCGTGGATCCAGGAACGCCGCAACCTCGGCCGTCGACGCCTCCCCGCCTCGGAATGCGAGCCCTGAAATCGAAATCGCCAGGCCGAGATCAAGGACGGCGCGGGCGAAGTCGGTGGAGCCCGAGAAGGAGTGGATGACGGCCGGCGGATGGTCCCCGAAGGCGGCCGTGACGACGGGTCCCCCGAAGCCCGAAGAGCGGAGTTCGGCGACAAGCGAGTCCTGGGCATCCGCCCGCCCCGCTGCCGACCGGACGTGGAGGATTGCCGGCTTGCCCGTCTCCCGGGCGAGTGCGAGGTTCCGGCGCAGATTTTCGAGTTGATCGGGGATCGGCGAGAACACACGGTCGTAGTCGAGTCCCGTCTCCCCGATCGCGACGACCCGCGGGTCAGATGCCGAGGCGACGATGTCGCGCCAGGCGATGTCATCGACCTTGGCGGCATCGTGGGGGTGCACGCCAACCGCAGCGTCGAGCCACGGGTGCCGATCGACCAGCGCCAGAGCGGCCTCCGACGACCACGCGTTCCAGCCCGGGACGAGGATGCGCTCCAGGCCGGCCGCGCGCGCGGCCTCGATGACCTCGTCGACGTCGTCCGCGAACCGCTCGGCCTGGAGATGGCAGTGGCTGTCGATCAGGCGCATCGCGATCGATTGTGGGCGGTCCGCGTCGACCCTGCCCATGCGAAACGCGTGTAGGGATGCTCAGCTGCCTTGGTCGTCCGCCACCCGTTCAGACGACGATCAGGTGCCCGCGGGTTCAACATCCAGGCGCGGGAACAAGGGTTGCGCCGCCGCCATCGAGCCCACTTCCGTCGCGTGTGCGCCCCAGGTGAGCTCGGCCATGAGCGGCGGACCGCCGTTGCCGTCCTGTCCATAGCCATAGACATACCCGAGCTGGGCCAGGATCCGCGGGGCCGTGGCCGGCAGGAACGGTGCAGCGGCCAGCCCGAGCAGGCGAGCGGCCTCCACGAGATCCCCCAGGGCGTCCCGAAGCCGTGCTCCGGCTTCGTCATCGCCGGCGTTCGAGGCCTTGGCAAGCGCCCAGGGCTGCTCGGAGTCCACGAACCGATTGGCCTCGCCGACGAACCCCCAGAGCGCCGCAAGGGCGTCGTGGAGCTCGCAGGCCTCGATTCGACGGACGTAGTCGGCCAACGCACGGGTCCAGGCAACGGCCAGGGGCGACGATCCCTCCGCTTTACGCGGCGCCGGGCGCTCGCCGCCGAGGTACCGACCGGCCATCGAGACGGTTCGGTTCACGAGATTGCCGAAGTCATTGGCCAGGTCCGCGTTGTAGCGACGAACAAACGCGTCCCAGCTGACCTCCGTGTCGCGATCGAACGCGACCTCGCGCAGGCTGACGTAGCGCGCACCATCAGACCCGAAGGCCGTGACGAAGTCAACTGGGTCAAGGAAGTTGCCCCGGCTCTTGCTCATTCGTTCCCCGCCGGCGGCGAGCAACCAGCCGTGGATCCAGACCTTGCGCGGCGCTTCGAGCCCTGCACTCCAGAGCATCGCCGGCCAGTAGATGGTGTGGAACCGCGCGATGTCCTTGCCGATCACGTGGAGATCGGCAGGCCAATACCGGGCAAACGATTCGGGGTCGTCCGGGAACCCGGCGCCGGTGATGTAGTTGATCAGCGCGTCATACCAGACGTAGATCGTGCCGGCCTCAGGGTCCCACGAGCCATCCTCGCGCTGCGACGTCTGGCCGTCCTCCCCGATCGGGAACGGGATTCCCCACGTTTCGCCCGCGCGCGAGATCGAGAAGTCCTCGAGTCCCTGCCGGATGAACCCGAGCATCTCGTTGCGGCGAAAGTCGGGTTGCACCGCCCCCGGATTCTCGAGGAACCAGCGTTCGAGTCTCTCCTGGTATGCCGACAGGCGAAAGAACCAGTTCTTCTCGGCCAGCCACTGGAGCGCGACGTCCGGATGGTTCGGGCAACGCCACCCGCCGGCGGTCTCGAGCAGGTCGCTGGCCGCCTTGAACCCTTCGTTGGGGCAATACCAGCCTTCGTACGTACCGAGGTAGATGTCCCCGTTGGCGTGTGCCCGGCGGACCATCTCCTGGGCGGCGCGCACGTGATCGGGATCGGTGGTCCTGATGAACCGGTCCGGGGTGATCCCGAGCGCCGTCTCGGCCGAGGTGAACAGGCCGACCTTCTCGTCGACAAAGGCTTTCGGCGACATGCCTTCCTCGGCAGCCCGCTGGGCGATGTTCACCGAATGCTCGTCCGTGCCGGTCAGGAAGCGTGTGTCGTCGCCCTTCATCCGGTGCCAGCGGGCGATCACATCGGCACCGATCACCTCGTACAGGGTGTGGAGGCCGGGCTTGTTGTTGGCGTAGGCAATCGCCGTGGTCAGGTAGAAGGTCGGTCGATCGCTCATGGGAGTGCGATGGTATCAGCGCCTGGCGCCAATTCAGGCGTTCACGACATCGTCCAGTCCAACCGGCAGCCGGGTGTAGCCGCGGAACTGGAATCCGGTTCGACGCTCGGCGCCGTCGAGGATCTCGAACCGACGGAACCGCCGGGACAGCGCTCCGAACACCTCCGCGAGTTCCAGTCTGGCCAGAGGGGCGCCGAGGCAGAAGTGGATGCCTCCACCGAAGCTCAGGTGAGCGGTCTCACCGCGGCTGACGCGAAACACCTCCGGGTCTGAGAAGCGGCGCCCGTCGCGATTCGCGGAACCGATCATCAGCCCGACACGCTCGCCGCGAGGAATCGGAATCCCGTCGGCGCCACCGACGGTGAAGCCGTCCTCCAGGACCCAGCGGTGGAAATACTGGAGCGGCGGATCCCAGCGCAGGACCTCCTCGATCGCGACATCCGGGCGGACCGCGCCGGACACCACGGCCTGCCACTCCCCCAGGTTGCGCGCGAAGGCCGCGACGCCGTTGGCCGCCGCATTGACGGACGCCTCATGGCCGGCCATCAGGAGCACCATGGCCGTCGACGCGATCTGGTCGTCGTCGAGCCTGCGGCCCCGGGCCTCGGCCAGCGTCAGCGCGGACAGCAGGTCATCGGCGGGAGCGCGTCGACGACCGGCGATGAGCGCGTGAACGAGGTCGAGGAATACGCCGGCGGCCTCATTCGCGCGCGCCTTGACCTCCGCCGGTGGGTCGGGCTCGTACATGGCCACCACGGCATGCGACAGGTCGATGACCGCCGACCGTTCGGCGATCGGCACGCCGATGAGGTCGCAGATGACGCCGAGCGACAGCGGCTCGAAGACGTCGCCGACGAGGTCGAGCGATCCGCGCTCGCGAGCTCCATCGAGCGACGCTGTGACCGCCTGGTTGATGCGGGCTCGCTGGGCTTCCACGGCACGCGGGGTGAAGGCGGTCAGGACGAGACGCCGCAGCATCGTATGGTCCGGCGGCTCGATCGCGAGGAGGTCCCAGCGCTCGAACCGTGCAAACGCCGGGTAGACCCCGGAGCGCCAGGGTGGGCCGCTGGCATCGAAGCCCTCCCGATCGCCGAAGTCCGAACCCAGGCGACGATCCCGCCAGGCCTCGTACACGTCGGCATGGCGAGTGATGAAATGCAGGCGCATCGCCGGCGAATACCAGACCGCAGCCGCCTCGCGCAGCGCGGCATAGCTCGGATACGGATCGAGGGCGGTCGCCGGATCGGTCGGATCGAACACCAGAATCGCGCCGTCAGTGGCGGAAGTGGCGGGTCGCCGTCATGAGCATCGTTGCTCCGGCTGCATCCGCGGCGTCGACGGCCCCGCCATCGTGAATCGAACCGCCCGGCTGAACGAATGCGGTCACACCGGCCTCGAGACAGACTTCGACCGCATCGGGAAACGGGAAGAACGCGTCGGACCCGCAGGCCGCTCCGAGCAACGCTTCAGGGCCGGCGAACCGGCGCGCCTTGTCCACGGCCTGGCGGGCCGCGTCGACCCGCGAGACCTGGCCCGAGCCCATCCCGATCAGCGCCCCATCCCTGACCAGCGCGATGGCGTTGGATGAGAGCCCGCGCGCGAGACGCCAGGCAAGGTCAAGGTCGGCCGCTTCACGTTCGGTCGGGCCCCGCCTCGTGGCGACCGTCCAGGCGGACGGATCGTCCGGGACGACGTCAGGCGAGGTGACAAGGATCGCGCCGCCCACGCTTCGCAGGCTGGCCAGTGCGGACGCCGCGTACGGTCCAGTCCGTGAATCGAGACCACGATCCACGAGCAGACGCAGGTTCGGCTTCGTCGCCAGGATCTCGAGTGCCTCGGCATCGAATCCCGGGGCGACGACCACTTCGAGGAAGATCGAGGCCAGTCGTGTGGCGAGCGCGCGATTTACGGTACCGCGCAGCGCCACGACACCGCCGAACGCCGAAACCGGGTCCCCGGCCAGCGCCGCTTCCCAGGCCTCGAGCAGGGTTGGTCGCTCCGCCGCGCCGCAAGGGTTGGTGTGCTTGACGATCACGCACGCGGAGCCCCGGAGTTGGCGAGCGACCGAGCTGGCGGCCGCAGCGTCAAGGACGTTGTTGTGGGACATCGCCTTGCCCTGGAGCGGCGCGGCGCCATCGGCAAACGGGCCTCGCTCCGCGTCGGGACCCGGGCGCCGGTAGCGCGCCGCCGGCTGGTGCGGGTTCTCGCCGTAGCGCAGGGTCTCGACCTTCTCGAGGCCGACTGTCAGTGTCGGCGGATACGGGTCCGCGGCACCGGGGAATCCGGGCCAGTCCGGCAGGTCGATCCCCGCCCGCGCCATCCGGCCGGGCAGCTCGTCCGCGATCCGGGCGTCGTAGGCGGCGGTGTATCGAAACGCCTCGACCGCGAGCGCGGCACGGAGTCCAAGCGGGATCGGCGACCGGCCATCCCCCGCCTCGAGGGCATCAATCACGTCGGCATAGCGGCTGGGGGCCGTGACAATCACCACACTCGCGTGGTTCTTGGCGGCGGCCCGGACCATCGACGGTCCGCCGATGTCGATCTCCTCGACGAGGGCCTCCAGGTCGATGCCATCCCGATCGGCTGCGGCCGCGAACGGATAGAGATTGACGACCACGATCTCGAACGGCGCGATCGCCGCCATCACGAGGGCCTCCCGATGGGCGACCCGGCGTTGGTCGGCGAGGATCCCGGCGTGGACACGCGGATGGAGGGTCTTGACCCGTCCGTCGAGCATCTCGGGAAATCCCGTGACCGCGGCCACATCCGTCACCGGCAGACCGGCGTCGCGAAGGCTTCGTGCGGTGCCGCCGGTCGAGACGAGCTCGAATCCGAGGGCCGCCAGACGATCCGCAAAGGCGACGAGTCCCGTCTTGTCGCTGACCGACAGGAGCGCGCGACGTGGGCGCGGCATTGCCTCGGCCGCACGAGCCGGGTCGATGGCCACGCGACGGCCCTGGGCCGCCAGGGCACCGGCCGCGAGCAGGGCGACGGACCGGGGCAGGAGTCGATGCTCCACGCTTCGGATCCGGTCCTGGAGGGTTGTCTCGTCGTCGCCGGGCAGGATCGGCACCGCCTCCTGCGCGATGATCGGGCCACCATCGAGCGTGGCATCGACGAAGTGGACCGTACATCCGGTAATTGCGACGCCGTGGGCCAGCGCGTTCGCGACCGCGTGGGCGCCCGGAAACGCGGGCAGCAGCGACGGGTGCGTGTTGACGATGATCCCGTCGACGGCGGCAATTGCTCGGGGCCCGACGAGGCGCATGTAGCCGGCGAGGGCGACCAGATCGATGCGCGCCGCGGCCAGCGTCTCGGCAAGGGTCTGGTCCTGACCACCGGGAATGAGCGCCGTATCGATCCCCTGCTCGGCTGCCCATTCGAGCGCCGCGCAGGATCGATCGGCGAACACGAACGCAACGTCGACACCGAGCTCGCCGCGCCTCCCGGCGGCGACCAGCGCCCGGAGGTTGCTGCCGGCCCCGGAGACGCCAACCGCGAGCCGCGGCGTCGTGGCCGCCACCATCAGGTTGCATCCCCGGCGGCTTCGATGTACCGGTGCCGATCAGATCGGGCGCCCACCACGGTTCCGATCACCACGGCTCCGGGTACACACCCCAGCGCCAGTTCGACCAGGTCCGGCGCAACGACAACGATCATGCCGATTCCGCCGTTGAAGGTTGCCCGGATCTCTGTGTCGTCGATCCCGCCGAGGGCGCCGAACAGGCGCATGACCGAGGGCATCGGCCACGTCGCCGGATCGATCCGCGCCGCCAGCCCCGCCGGCAGCGCACGCGGGACGTTGCCAGGCAGGCCGCCGCCCGTGATGTGGGCGATCCCATGGACATCACCGCCTGCGGCCCGGAGGGCGGCCCGCAGCGCGAGCACGGTCCGTGCGTAGATCCTGGTCGGCTCGAGGAGGACCGACCCGACCGTCGCCATCGCATGGGCGGGCTCCACGCGAAGCGCCCGGTCGCGCTCGTCATCTCCGAGGGTCATTGCGAGCTGTTCCTGGTACGACCGGTCCAGGGGGATCGCCCATCTTGCGAGCAGCGCACGAACAAGCGAGAAGCCGTTGGCGTGGAGTCCCGATGACGGCAACCCGATGATCGCGTCGCCGACGCGGGCCGCCGTCCCGTCAAGGAGATCGGCTCGCTCGACAATGCCGATGCAGGTCCCGGCGAGGTCGAACGTTCCCGCCTCCATGAGGCCTGGGTGCTCGGCGGTCTCGCCGCCGACGAGAGCGCAGCCCGCTTGCCGACAGCCTTCGGCCACGCCGCCGACCAGCGCGGCAACGGCTTCCGGGTCCACGCGCCCCACGGCGACGTAGTCCAGGAAGGCAAGCGGCTCCGCCCCTGAGCAGACCACGTCGTCCGCGCACATCGCGACGAGGTCGATACCGATCGTGTCCCAGCGTCCGAGCGCTGTGGCCAGCGCGGTTTTCGTCCCGACGCCGTCGGTCGACGACACGATGAGCGGCTCGCGGTACCCGGCCGGGATCGCGACGGCGCCGCCGAATCCCCCGAGTCCCCCGACGACCTCGGGGCGCCGCGTGGAATCGACCGCGGCCCGCATCCTCGCGACCGCGGCATCGCCCGCCGCCACGTTCACGCCGGCCCGGGCGTACGCGTCGCGCGCGGCCGTGCCCTTGGTGCCCTGGTCAGCCATGGCTGAGGACAGGCTCCTCGAGCAGGAACTTGCGACGCTCGACGTCGTACGGGACCGGCTCCGGGTAGCGGCCATCGAAGCACGCGAAGCAGAACCGGTCGTAGGGCAGGTCCAGGGCCGCAAGGACGCCTCGGATGGACAGATAGCCGAGCGAATCGGCCCCGATGAACGAGCGGATCTGATCAACGCTGTTGGTCGCCGCGATCAGCTCGGTCTCGACCTGGGTATCGATTCCGTAGAAGCACGGGTGGTAGATCGGCGGCGCACTGATTCGAACGTGGACCTCGGCGGCGCCGGCGCGGCGGAGCAGGGCCACGATCTGCTGGGTCGTGGTCCCCCGAACGATTGAGTCATCCACGACGGTCAGGCGCTTGCCGCGAACCACCTCGCGTAGAGGGTTCAGTTTCATCGTCACACCGCGGTGTCGAAGCGTCTGCGATGGCTGGATGAACGTTCGTCCCGTGTACCGGTTTCGAACGAGACCCTCGCGATACGGGATTCCCGACCCCTCGGCATACCCTGCCGCCGCCGGAGCCCCGGTGTCGGGGACCGGCATGACCAGGTCGGTCTCGGCGGGATGTTCGCGGGCCAGCTCCTCGCCCATCCGGCGGCGAACCTCGTACAGGCTTCGACCTTCGAGGTAGGAATCCGGCCGGGCGAAGTAGATGAGCTCGAAGACGCACAGCGCCGGCGTCGCCACGGCGTACCGGATGGACCGCGGCTCCTTCCCGGATTCGAGGACCACGATCTCGCCGGGCTCGACGTCACGAATGAACTCGGCACC
>JAYWFP010000227.1:0-8886 GCA_043778745.1 Chloroflexota bacterium | reverse complement strand
TTCGTGGTCGGCGAGGGCCAGCGCTTCGCCCTGCACGTGCTCGAGCTCGGCCGGCGTGAGGCTCCGCTCGGCCGGCGTGAGGCTCCGCGCGGCCGTCGTCTCGCGCTCCGTCGGGGCTACCGCCTCGACGTGCTCGTGGCCCGCCGTGGCACCGTTCGCGCCGCCCATCAAGCGGAGCAGGAGCGCCGGGTCGACATCAATGTCGGGGACCGTTTCGGATGCCGCAAGATCAATAGCCAATGGTTCGCAGGACAGGCAGCGGGCCTCAGTCTCATTCCAGCAGTTCGCGCACGTGTACTGGCGACATGACATGCAGAAACTGAAGGTCCGATGGAACGCGTCGAGTTGATAGTTGGTGGCGTCCCGGTCCGCATCCGAGCGCGCGGCGGACATCGCCTCGTCGAGAGACGCGTCGTCTGACATGACGAAGTTTTTCAAACCGCGTCCCAGGACCTTGAGCCCGGTCAGTCGTCGCTGACTGGGCACGGCCGATTCGAAGGTGTAGCGCGTGCCGCACCGTTCGCAAAAGGATTCGGTCAGGATCTCGGTCATTGGCCCCCGCGGAATTGGTGCGCAGCGCGGTATCGGCGCAAACCGAGTATATCCCAGCCTTCGGCTGCTTCCCGTTGCATCTGGTACCGGAAGGACGCCCCAACCGTACTGCCCGCACGTTTCCAGTCCCGAGCCGCTGCAGGCGACGCCATGGCCGACGCCAATCCCGATGCCAAGGCCGACGCGCGAAGAAGGCTCGGACCGCGGCTCTGGTAGGCTCACCCGGATGCGACCGATGCGACCGATGTCGGCCGTGGAGCGTTTCCTGGAACGGCTCCTCGAGCGGCCGAGCGCCCGGCTCTTCGGGACACGGATTCAACCCGTCCAGATCCACCGCAGGATCGAGCGCGTCATGGAGCATGGGAAGGTCTCGGCCCCCGGTGGGGCCCGCGTCCCCGACCGGTTCACGGTGCGTATTCGGCCGCGGGACCTGGCCGCGCTCGATGATACCGACGATCTCGCGGTCGATCTCGCATCGCACGCCCTCGAGTGGGCCCGCCGGAAGGGATTCGGTCTTGATGCGCGACCGCAGGTGGCCCTCGTCGCGGATGCCCAGCTTCGCGCCGGCGACATCGACGTCGAGGCTCGTTTCACCGGGCCCGGCGGGCACACCGACGCGGACGCCGATCGCAATTCAGGCACCCGCGTGTTTCGAGCGCCCTTCGTCCGGTCGCATCAGGCGACGCTGGAAGTCCTCGAGCCCGGCGGTCGCCGTCGCACGTTCGTGACAGCCAGTGGTCCGCTGACGATCGGGCGAGGCACGGACAACGGCCTGGCGCTCGCGGATGACGGCGTCTCCCGCCACCACGCACGGCTCCAGGCGCGCGGCGGCATGCTCATCCTCACGGATCTCGGATCGACCAACGGGACCCGGGTCAACGGGCACCATGTCGACGAGGTCGCGATTGGCGAGGGCGATGTCATCGAAGTCAGTAGCTCGGTCATCACCGTCGTCGCCATCCAGGAGGCCTGACGATGGATGGAACGGTCATCGCGATCTGGGTGCTGCGCCTGCTGTTCCTCGGCGGGCTGTACCTCTTCCTGTGGGCGGTGGTGCGCGTCCTGCTTCGGGATCTTCGAGCCGCGGCCCGGGAGCCGGGCGCGGAGCTCGGCCGCCTCGTGGTCCTGGAATCGCCGAGCGGCGAACCGGAAGTCGGAGCGGGATTCTCGCTCGACGCGGTCACGACGCTCGGTCGAGACGTCAACGCGACCATCCTCCTCGACGACGAATTCGTGTCGACGATGCATGCCGCCCTGACGTATCGCGGACGAGTCTGGTACCTCGAGGACCTGGGTTCGACGAACGGGTCGTTTGTGAACGGGGCCCCGATCGACATCATCGCTCCGCTTGCATTCGGGGATGAACTCCAGTTCGGGAATGTGCGCCTTCGCCTGGAACGCGCCCGCCGGTGACAACCGGGTACCGGGCCATCGCCCCGCGATCCGCTGGCCTCCGCTTCCCCCGGCCGAAAGCTCGGCCACGCGAGCTCGGCCTGCTGGCCATCGTCGCGCTCGGGCTGGTGGCGGGCAGTGCCTCGCTGGCGGCGACTCGGGCAGCCCTCGCCCTTAACGGACCAACCCCGGGCGCGGGCTTTCTCGCAGATGGCCCGGCGCTCCTCTGGTACGTCGGCGGCCTCTTCACGGCGCATCTCGTGCTCGTCCTATCCGGTCGGCGGACCGATCAGGTGCTTCTGCCGACGGTGGGCATGCTCGGCGGCATCAGCCTCCTTCTGATGGAACGTCTCCCACAGACGCTCGCCGGCGGCCTCGGCCTCGGACGGACCCAGCTGGTCTGGCTCCTTGTCTCGATCGGGCTGGTCGCCGTGATCGGGGCGGTCGTCCGGAGCGATGCCTGGCTCCGGCTCTACAAGTACAGCTGGGCGGCCCTCGGTGTCGGCATCCTCTTGGTGACGTTCATGTTCGGGCACGACGTGAACGGCCAGCGCCTGACCCTCTCGATTGGACCGGTCAGCGGCCAGCCGTCGGAGATCATCAAGATCCTTCTGGTCATCTTCCTGGCCGGCTACCTGTCCGAGAATCGTCCGTTGCTGATCGAGGAATCCACGCACCTGGGGCCGCTCCGGCTGCCGCCGCTGCCGTACCTCGCGCCGATGATTGTGATGTGGGCGATCGCGCTGTCCGTTGTCATCTTCCAGAAGGATCTGGGCGCGGCACTCCTCTTCTTCATCGTGTTCCTGTTGCTGCTGTACGTGGCCACGGCTCGGGCGTCATTCGTCGTCCTCGGACTCATCGCCCTGCTCCTCGGCGGGACGCTCCTGTATCAGTTCCTGCCGCACGTCCGGGTCCGAGTCGATATCTGGCTCGATCCGTTCGCGACCGCCAGCGGCAACGGCTATCAGGTCGTCCAGGCGCTCCATGCATTCGCTCGTGGCGGGTTGCTGGGAACCGGGCTCGGCGCAGGGCTGCCGACCATCGGGGGCAGCCTGCCGATTCCGGCGCTCCACACGGACTTCCCGTTTGCAGCGCTGGGGGAGGAACTCGGGCTCGTAGGGATCCTCGGAATCCTTGGCCTGTACCTCGTCGTCATCGAGCGCGGCCTCCGGATCGCGGCCTCAGCGGCCGATGACTTCCGTGCGATCCTCGCCGCCGGCCTGAGCCTGATCATCGGTGTCCAGGCGTTCATCATTGCCGCCGGGAACCTCAAGCTGATCCCGTTGACCGGGATCACCCTGCCGTTCATCAGCTACGGCGGTTCGTCCCTTCTTGCGAGCGGGGTCGTCATCGGCCTCCTGCTTGCCATCTCGGATCGTGGCACCGAGGTGCCTCCGATCACGGCCGCCGGCCGACGATGGCTTCGCCGCCATCAGCGGACATCAGGCTGATGTCGGAGATCGAAGCGCGCGCTGGAATGGCTCGCGGCAGCACGCCCCGGAGCGGCCCGAACCACCCGGGGGTCGGCGCGACGCTCGGTCGGGTCGCGCTGGCGCTGGCCGTGGCGTTCGGGGGCCTCGCGGCCGGGGCCGGCTACTGGCAAGTCATTCGCTCGGCGGAACTCTCCTCGGCCCCGGATGACGCCGCGGTCATTGCCGCCGGGCGACATGTCGAGCGCGGCGAGATCACCGATCGTGACGGGGTCAAGCTCGCCTGGTCGGTCCTCGACGCGAATGGCGAGCCCTATCGGAAGTACCTGTCCCGCTCCGTCTCCGGGGTCATCGGCTATGCATCCCGCGCCTTCGGCAGCGCCGGCCTTGAACGTACCTACGAGGCACAGCTGACCGGCGTGAGCGCCGCCGATCCGGTCCAGGACCTGGTCAAGAAGTTCCGGACCAATCCATCGGACCCGCAGGCGATTCGGACGACCCTGGTGGCGAAGCTCCAGCAGGCCGCAGTGAACGCGCTGGGTGGTGACCGGGGCGCTGTGGTGATGCTCGATCCGAGAACGGGCGAGGTGCTCGTGCTCGCCTCGACGCCGATCTTCGACGCCTCCGCCGTCGCGAACCCGGCCACGTCAACGGCTGCCTTCGCCAGCTTGCAGGCGGATCCGGATCTTCCATTGTTGCCACGTGCGACGCAGGGCCGTTACGTGCCCGGCTCCGTGTTCAAAATCGTCACGGCGATCGCGGCGCTGGGCTCAGGTGGAGTAACGGCCGCGACGACATTCCCCGAGCAGCCGGCAGCCGAGAAGAGCGGCCTGCTGGTCGGCGGGTTCCGCATCCGGGATGGACATCACGCCGTCACCGGATCCACGGCCCTCGACTTCATCAACGCGACCGAGGTTTCCTGCAACATCTGGTACGCCCTCGCCGGTTTGCAGACCGGTGGCGATGCGCTCACCGCCTGGGCCGCCAAGCTCGGCTTTGGTGATCCAATTCCGTTCGACCTGCGGACCGCGGCATCCCAGGTCACCAATGGCGGCGGCTCGTTCGGCGGCGGGTTCTCGGATGCGGTCGAGCTCGCCAATGCTTCCTACGGGCAGGCAGAAACGGTGGTCACGCCAATCCAGATGGCGCTCGTTGCCAGCACGATTGCCAACGGCGGCACGCTCATGAAACCGCATCTCGTGCAAGCCTTCGTCGGCAACGCCGGGACGGTCAGTGTCGACCCGGAGGTCTGGCGTCAGGTCCTGCCCGCGAATCTCGCCCTCGAAGTCGCGTCGGCCATGAAGCAGGCCGTCGAAGGACGGCTCGGCCGCCAATTCACGACCGGCGCCCGGGTCCCGGGCATGACCGTCGCCGGCAAGTCGGGCACGGCCGAGCTTGGAGGGAGCGGCGAGCCAAACTCATGGTTCATCGGCTTCGCGCCGGCCGAGAACCCGCAGATCGTGATCGCGGTCGTCGTCGAGCAGGGGGGCAGGGGGGCGGAACGTGCCGCCCCGATCGCCGGCAAGCTCCTGGCGGCATGGAAGGCATGGGCCGGCCTGTGACGGGTCCGAGTCAGGTGCCAGACCCGGAGAGCGCGGGGACCGCCGGGACCGCTGCGGCCGCCGGGACCGAGAACGCGCCCGCGAACGAGACTGAGCCCGAGCGGCCGCTCCGACCGTTCGTCGAGCGACTGGGGCTGGCGGCGGTGGCGGTCTTCGTCGGTGGCCTGTTCATCCTGATGGCCGGGGCCGCGTGGGTCGGCAAGGAAGGATTCCTCGCTCTTATGGCGGGCCTGGGTGGCCTGATGACGTTCTGGGCGGGCTTCAACTCGCTCCGTCGCGGCTAGGCTGACACGCCGACGAACGCCATCGCCCCGGCGTCATGGCCCATTGAATGCCTCGCGAACAGCCTTGATGAGGGCGGCCTGCAGAGGCGTCGGTCCGTCGACGTTGGTCTGTACGGCGACCATGACATTTTCCCCGCTCACCCAGGTGTGACTGAATGCGGCGTCGAAGATCGCGACGCACGAGCTGGCTCCCTCAGAACTGGTCCCGACAAATCCGCTGGCGTTGAAATCCTGATCGACAGCCTCGCGAGCTGCGGTTGAGGGAAAGACGAGAAGCGAGTCGATCTCCGACCCGGCGACCGCCCAGGCGAGATTCGGATGGGGCGCGACACAGCTGCGGAACGGCTCCGGCCCCCTGGCCCCGAAGGTCGACAGATCGGCATTCGCAAATGAGGGATCGGCGCTGACCAGGCGGTTCACCGCGTGGATCGCGGTAATCGGAAGGGCGGCTGTCACGTCGTCGCTGGTCCAGGCTACGGCCTCGATCACGGCCATCGATTCACACCCGTCGCGCGCTTCGGGCGAGCAGGTCTCGGAGCGCCGGTCGTGCCGGTGGACGCGGAGGACGACCGGGCCTGCCGGGATCTTGGCCGTCCATTGGGACAGGAGGATGCGATTCGCGTCTGTCGGTGTCGGCGTTTCTGCGACATAAGGCGTACCACAGCGCGGGCCAAACTCCGGCGGCCCACGGCCGATCAACGGGCACGCGATGGTGATCAGGCTGAAATCGGATACCCAACCACCGAGCAGGAACGACGAATCGTCGCCGGGAGCCGACCTGGAAACGGAGATGGGCCTCAGGACCGACTCCCCGTCCAGCATGCTCGGGATCCCATCAGCGTACCGGGCCCCCACGTTGCCGGCGACCGGGGTCGGACTCGGTCCATGACTCGTCGGAGCGATGGACGGCGTCGGGCCGGCAATGGTCGGAGATGGTGGCTGCGATGCCTCGCTGCCCGGTGTCAGTAACGGAAGCCGGCTAGCCCCCGCGGCAATCAGGATGGCGATGATGGCCACGGCGCTCGCGGGTCCGACGACCGCGCGGGATCGAACGCTCCGTGTGCGGACGGCGCGCAGGGTGCTTCGATGGAGATCGACATTCGCCTGCTGGACCTCGGAAGCGAACCAGCTCCGCAGGCGGTCCGGCAGGTCCGGGTCTTCGAAACGATCCGGGCGTTCATCCATCGTCGAGGGTCTCCCGAAGGCGTGTGAGGCCATCCTTCAGCTGGGACTTGATCGTGTTCTCGGATCGGCCAACGGCCTGTGCGACCTGCGGCACCGTCATCCCCACCATGTGATGCAGCACGATCGCCGCGCGCATGCGCGGCGGAAGCGCTCCGAGGGCGTCCCGGATCGCGATGTGATCTGCCATGGCCAGGGGCGCCACCGAACCCTCCGGCACCCCGCCCGAAACATGGAGCGTCCGCCGGAGTCGGCGGATCGTTCGAAAGGCTTCACGTGTCTGGATCGTCAGCAGCCAGGCACGAAGGGCATTCGGGTCGCGAAGCTGATGGACGCGCCGGATTGCCAATTCGAACGTCGTCTGCACGAGGTCCTCGGCCTCCGACCGGTCCGCTGTGATGGCTCGGGCGGCCGCAAGCAATACCGGTGCCTCGCGTTCGAAGGCGGCGCCGAGGGAGATGGCGTCGAATGGACGAGCGCTGGCTGATTCGACGTCATGCCCGGCAATTCCACCTGGCGGTTCGAACGGATCGGATGGTTTCGATGCGCTCGCCCTGAATACGGTTGGGAACAAGCGAACTGCCATGTCAATCACACCCTACAAGAGGCGGCCGGCCGACGAACCGGGTGAGTCCGACCCGGCACGTCACGTCGAGAACCTTTCGGGCGTCCCCGGCGTACCATCCAGCGACGCCGTGCGCCCCTGTCGATGCCAGGGCGCCCAACCCAACCCGAGGGAGACGCATGACGAAGATCCAGGAGACTGGCGACAAGGTCATCGCCAACGTTGAGCGCGTGATCATCGGGAAGCACCGCGAGGTTCGGTTCGCGCTCGTGGCGCTCCTGTGTCGCGGACACCTGCTGATCGAGGACGTCCCGGGCACCGGGAAGACCGTGCTCGCCAAGGCCATCGCCAAGAGCCTCGGCTGTTCGTTCCGGCGCATCCAGTTCACGCCGGACCTGCTGCCGTCCGATGTGACTGGCATGTCCATCTACAACCAGAAGACCCAGGAGTTCGAATTCCGGCCCGGGCCGATCATCAGCCAGGTGGTCCTCGCCGACGAGATCAATCGGGCGACGCCCAAGACCCAATCATCGCTCCTCGAGTGCATGGAAGAGCGTCAGGCCACGGTCGATGGCACGACCTGGCAGATGCCGGACCCGTTCCTCGTGATCGCCACCCAGAACCCGATCGAGTACGAAGGCACGTTTGCGCTCCCGGAAGCGCAGCTCGACCGCTTCATGTTGCGCATCCGACTCGGCTATCCGGAGCTCGTCGAAGAGGTGCTCATCCTCGATGAGCAGAAGCGAAGCCACCCGATCGATGACCTCGAGGAGGTCCTGCCCGTCGAGGACCTCCGCGAGCTCCAGGGCGCGGTCCGGGAGGTCTACGTCGACCCATCCGTCGCCGACTACCTCGTCCGCCTCGTGAGCGCGACCCGGAGCCACCCCGACGTCTACCTCGGCGCTTCGCCACGGGGATCGATTGCCCTGTACCGTGCCGGTCAGGCGCTCGCCGGCCTGCTCGGCCGGGACTATGTCCTCCCGGATGACATCAAGGCGCTGGCCGAATCCGCCCTTGCGCATCGAATGATCATCAAGACGAGCTCATCGATCCACGACATCCAGGCCGCGCAGGTTGTCGCCGAGCTCCTGGAAACGACCCCGGTCGACGGCGTTACACCAACGGGCTCGGGTGGAACCCGGGGAGGTCCGCGCGAGGTCACCGCCCAGGTCCGCGCCGAGGCCTGAGGGGATCGAGCGAGCAGGAAGCAGGGCCATGCTCCGACGGCTTCAGCTGCTGGTCATCGCGGCGATCCTCGTGGTCGCGGCTTTTTCGACCGGCTGGCCGTTCCTGTTCTACCTCGTCTATCTGGCCATCTTCGTGGTCGGCGGGTCGTATGTCCTGACGCGCCTGGGTCTGACCGATCTCGAGGCGGGCTATGCCGTGAATCAGCTGTCGGGACATGTCGGCGATCGGCTCAAGGTCACGTACACCGTACGAAACACGAGCCGCGTCCCGAAGCCGTGGCTCGAGATCCACAACCCGACCTCGCTGCCTGCGGGCCTGCCCGGCCGTGCCCTCAGTCTCGCCGCGCGGACGGAGCGGTCCTGGCTGGTCCGAACGCCCCTCACGCGCCGTGGCCATTTTCGGATCGAGCCACTCCAGATCCGAACGGGCGACCCGTTTGGCCTGTTTGAGTCGAGCGCTTCAGTCGGGGCCGGCGTGACCGCGGTCGTCTATCCGAAGGTCGATGTGCTGCCGCTCTGGAAGCTACCGGCGGCGAATGTCGACGGCAGCCACGCCATGCCGGAGCGGACACTCCAGACGTCACCCCTCGCGACCACGGTCCGACCGTGGGCCCCCGGGGATGCCTTCAATCGGATCCACTGGAAGTCCACGGCCCGGCACGGGGAGATCCAGGTCAAGGAGTTCGAGCTCGAGCAGACGGCCGACGCCTGGATCGTGCTTGACCTGGAACA
>JAYWFP010000226.1:0-8888 GCA_043778745.1 Chloroflexota bacterium | reverse complement strand
ACCGGGCAGAAGCCGTCTTTGCGCGGTTCGCAACCCAGTTCGTCCGGACGTCGACGCGCGAGGCCGAGCTCGCGAAACTCTTCACGAATACATGGCGGTATATGAAGTTCGCGGTTGCGAACCAGTTCCTCATGATCGCCGAGCAGGCCGGGGTGGACTACACGAACGTCCTGAGAGCCGTTCGCGAGAACTACCCCCGGGCTGCCGACCTGCCCGGTCCGGGGTTTGCGGCCGGGCCCTGCCTGTTCAAGGACACGATGCAGCTTGCTGCCTTCACCAGCGATCACTTTCCCCTCGGTCAGGCGGCGGTCCAGGTCAATGAGGGCATGCCGGCCTTCATTCTGGACCGACTCGCCGCACGGTACGGTCCGCTGGCGGGTCGGAGGATCGGCATTCTCGGGATGGCCTTCAAGGCCGAATCGGACGATGCACGCGCATCCCTCTCGTACAAGCTCCGGAAACTGCTGATCTGGGCCGGCGCCGAGGTCCTCGCCACCGACCCGTATGTCCGTGACGATCGGCTGATGCCGCTCGCCGACGTGCTCGCCGGGAGCGAGATCCTGATCCTGGGCGCGCCGCACTTGGCGTACCGCTCACTCGCGGTCAGCGGCCGGGACGTGATCGACGTATGGGGCGCGATGGGCGAGGGGATCAGGCTCTAACCATGAAGATCCTCATCACCGGCTCCGCCGGATTCATCAACGGCTACCTGATCCCGGACCTGCTCGCCGCCGGGCACGAGGTGGTGGGCGTCGACAACTTCTCGAAGTACGGGCGACTCACGCGCTCGTTCGATGACCACCCGGGCTACCGGTTCGTGGAAGGCGACGCCAAGGACGCGGTACTCCTCCGCGAACTGGCGAGCGGCTGCGATCAGGTGGTGGCCGCGGCTGCCATGATCGGGGGAATCAGCTACTTCCACGAGTTCGCTTACGACCTCCTCGCCGAGAACGAGCGGATTCTGGCCTCGACGTTCGATGCGGCCATCGATTCGTTCCGCGCCGGCCACCTCAAGCGGATCGTCGTGATCAGTTCATCGATGGTCTACGAGTCCGCCGCCGTGTTCCCGACGCCCGAGGGAGCCCAGCTGACCTCGCCGCCCCCGGAATCCACCTACGGGTTCCAGAAACTCGCTTCCGAGTATTTCGCGCGGGGAGCCTGGGAGCAATACCGGCTCCCATTCACGATCCTGCGCCCGTTCAACTGCGTCGGGATCGGCGAACGCCGGGCCCTTCGCGACGCCGACGTGATGAGCGGCAATGTGAAGCTCGCGCTCAGCCACGTCGTGCCCGACCTCGTCCTGAAGGCGCTCAAGGGCCAGGATCCACTCCGGATCCTCGGCGAAGGCAACCAAGTCCGGCATTACACCTACGGCGGGGACCTCGCTCGCGGCATTCGCCTGGCGATGGAATCGGATCGCGCCGTGAACGAGGACTTCAATCTCTCGATCGGAACGTCGACCACGGTCCTCGAGCTGGCGCAACTCGTCTGGCGCACGGTGCATGGTCCCGAGCGGGCATTCCGACACGTGTCGGATCCGCCATTCGAGCACGACGTGCAGCGACGCGCTCCCGATGTCCGCAAGGCCGAGGCCGTTCTCGGATACCGCGCGACGACCGAGCTGCCGGCAATGCTCGACGAGGTCGTGCCGTGGATTCGCGCAGAGATCGAGGCCGGCCGACTGTGACCTCCCGTCCGGATCAGGCGTTGGGCGGAGGCGTCGAACTCTCGATCGTGATCCCGGTCTACAACGAAGGACCGGCGGTCGAGAACGTCCTGCGCGCCATCCATGGGGCCGTCACGACAACGAAGGAAATCATCGTCGTCTGGGACTTCGATGATGACACGACGCGCCCGGTGGTCGAAGCGCTCGAGCCGTCCCTCCCGGGGCTGCGGGGCCTGCGCAATAACCTTGGACGGGGCGTCCTCAACGCCATGCGTGCCGGGATCAACGACGCGAAGGGCGAGCTCATCCTCATCTCCATGGCCGACGGCTCCGATGAGCCGCTGGTCATCGATCCGATGGTCGCCATGGCGAGGACCGGCGCCGATCTCGTTGCAGCATCGCGCTACATGCGCGGCGGTGGCCAGATTGGTGGTCCACCGCTGAAGCGCCTCATGAGTCGCGTCGCCGGCCTCACCCTGCACCGGTTCGCCGGGGTGCAGACCCACGATCCAACGAACAACTTCAAGCTATACCGGCGCGACTTCCTCGATTCGACGACGATCGAAAGCTCCGCCGGTTTCGAGCTTGCCCTCGAACTCACCGTCAAGGCAACGCTCGCCGGTCGGCGCGTGGCGGAGGTCCCCACGGTCTGGCGCGATCGAACCGCCGGCCAGTCGAACTTCAAGCTCCGCAAGTGGTTGCCGCACTACCTGCATTGGTATGCGCTCGCCTTTCGAGGCCGATTCGCCCGCGCCCGCCGGTCACGCTAGGCGCGGACCGATCAGGTTTCGGGCGTCGGTGGCTTCGACCGAGACGCGAGCGGCCCCATCGGCGCCCTCAGCCCGACCAGGGTCCCGACCATGACCACGGTCATTGCCACCGAACCTGCGATCCCCAGCCAGCCGTTTGCGGGAATCGCGGTGCCGACTTCCGGATTCGGGGGCACCGCCGCCACGAGGTTCAGCGTGTACACGATCCCGAGGGTCACCCAGAGCGCAGCGGCCCGACGATCCGGGAACAGCACGAGCAGGAAGATTAGGGCCGGATAGGCGTACCGCTCGTGCATCTCGGTCAGCCCGACGAACGCGACCAGCGCGGCGGCCGCGATGCCCCAGGCGAGTGTCCGGGCGGTGGGCCGTCGGCGGATCCACAGGAAAACGAGCAGCTCCAGAGCGCCCGCGATCCCGATCCCGAGCCACCGGAAGGTGACGGGGCCGAGGATTGGAGTCCCGTCGGCGACGAAGTCCCCATCGCCGGCGAGCGATTGCAGGATCCACCAGGGATTCCAGGCTCGGAGCGAAAGGACCGAGAACAGCGAGCTGTAGTCGGCCAGGTTTCCCAGGTACTTCGCCGGGCCCCCGGCAGCCACGAACGGAATCCAGAGCACCACGATCGTGCCCAGACCGATGGCGGCGGCACGAACTGCCCCCCGCCAGCCACCGGTGGCGAAGAACCAGGCTGCGAACGGAATGATCAGCGGCAATGCCTGCGGCTTGGTCATGAGGCTGACGGCAACCGCGACCGCCGCCCAGCCTGGACGTCCCCGCGCGGCCAAAAGCCATGCGACGAGCATCGGCAGGACATAGACGGCTTCGAACTGTGCCCACAGCCCGGACACGTAGGCGATCGCCGGGTGGAGCAGGACGCCGAGTACCGCGACCAGCGCCCAGCCGGGACGATCGCGGAGCGCCCAGCCGACGATGGCGGCGATCCCGAGGTCGGCGATCGTGGCTGGAAGCTTGATCAGCACGAGAGCCGTCGGGTCGTTCGGGGTCGCGTTCAGGAGTGCCGGGGCCACCGACCCGAGGAGCCACCAGATCCAGGGCAGGACCGGCGGGAACGAGATCGGCTGGTCGTAGGCGCGCCCCAGCCCGTCCGTACCGATCGCCCGGGCCCAGGCAAGGAAGTCGTTCACGTCCCCGGCGAGGCCGGGCTGCGGCAGGAGCAGCGCGCGAATCGCGATGAAACCGACCAGTCCGAGGACGAGGCCGAACCACTCGCGCCGCCCGAACCGGGTCGACGGGGCGGCGATCAGGCTCGGAGCGAGCGCCAGTACCGCTCCGCGGCTCCGCCGGTCCCGCCCAGCTCAGCGACCCTGGCGCCGTACGAGCGGACCGTCGCGGCCATGGCGGCCTCGCCGCCGAACAGTCGATCGAGCTGACTCTCGTAGAGCGAGATGCCGCGGATCTTCCGCTCCAGCTGATCAGCGACATCGGCGTACTCGGGCGACAGGATCATGTCCCGATCCAGACCGTCGAGGGAACCCGCGGGAAGCTGCTCGAGCCGATCGAAACCTTCCCACCACGAGTAGGGGAAGTCCTCATAGAAGACGACGCGTCCGGCCCAGTCAGGACCCGGCATGACCCATTTGCGCGCTTCGGCCAGGAGATCGATCCCAACCTGGCGGCAGAGTTGATGATCCACATGGTTGCCCACACCGAGCGGGACGTACACGGCCTGCGGTTCGAGCCGCTCGATCTCCCGGCAGATCATGGCACTTGGGGCGAGGTCGTCGGCTCGAGGTGCCCCGAGCAGCTGCTCATCCCCTTCGTAGCCTCGGAAGACCGCGTCCGCGACATCGAGGTAGACCACCGAGGCCTCGGCGAAATAGGCAAACCGCTCATCCTCGAGCCGGCGGCGAGCCATGAGCTCACCCGCGGCCACGGCCTCGAGGAGCTCTTCGGTCATCACCGCGCCCTGGGTGGGCACGTCGTCGATGAGCGGCTGCCCGGCCAGGGGCTTGTTGCGAATGCTGGCTCGTCGGTACCAGGAAGATCGCTGCCAGAACCGCTTTGCGGAGGCATCGGCGTCATCCTGGGTCGCGTCGAGGCGATCCGAGGTTGCCGCCCAGGGCGGTGCCATCGACGGGTCGCCGGCCGGCACGTCCGCCCTGATCGAGGCCCGGTTGAACGCCTCGCTGTTGGGCCACAGGGCCTTCGAGCCGAAGCCGAGCGCCTCGCGCTGGTAGCCCGAGAGCGCGCTCCCGTCACCGCTGCCCGAGAAGACTGTCAGGATCGTGACGTTCTGGCCCAGTTCGCGGAGGCTCGCGATCAGCCCGCCGCAGGACAGGGCGACATCGTCGGGATGTGGGGCGACGAAGACGTGGGTCATGGCGCGCCGAGTATACCGAGCGCCCGGACGGGTCCGCCGGGCGGTTCAGCCCGGGGCCGGATCAGGACGGTGCGGGAGTGCTGGTTGGAGCGGCGGTCGGTGCGGCCGTTGGCGTCGGAGCGACGGTGACGCTCGGCGCCGGCGTGGCGCTCGGCGCCGCCGTGATGCTCGGAACCGGTGTCGGCGTCGGGAGCGGGGTGAGGAACCCGCCATGCCCCAGCACGATCGCGTTGAGGAAGATCGCGAGGAACACGCCGACCGTGACCAGAACGAAGATCGCGGACGCGCGATCCTTGATCCGGAGCGACGGATCGATCGGGAGCTGGCCGTGGGACAGCCCGGCCCTTGCGGCTCGCCGCTGGGCCGGGGTCATCGGCTGGATCGGTGCCGCGGGCTCGGGCTTGGGCTCGGGCTCAGGCTCGAGGTCGAGGTCGGTTTCGATGCCGTCGGCCGCGTCCATGTCCATCGCGTCGTCGTCTGTTTCGACCGCGTCTTCTTCTGCATCGACTTCGGCGGCTGCCTCGATTTCGGGCAGCGGGTCCGCTTCAGGCGCCAATGGCTCCGGTGCGGCCTCGACCTCGGGCGCCGCCTCGGCTTCAGGCTCGGCCTCGGCTTCAGGCTCGGCCTCGGCGTCAGGCTCGGCCTCGGCTTCAGGCTCGGCCTCGGCTTCAGGCGCGGCCTCGACCTCGGGCGCGGCCTCGACCTCGGGCGCCGCCTCGGCTTCAGGCTCGGCCTCGACCTCGGGCGCGGCCTCGACCTCGGGCGCCGCCTCGGCTTCAGGCTCGGCCTCGACCTCGACCTCGACCTCGGGCGCCGCCGGCTCGGACCCTGTCGCGGCCTCAGGTGCGGCGGCCGCGGCCTCGGGAACCGCCTCGGGCGCCGCCGGCTCGGGCTCTAGCGCGGCCTCGGGCTCGGGCATGGGCCCGTCGGGCTCGGTGGTCGGCGCCGCCTCGATATCTGGGGTGTCGTTCGGTCGCTCGCTCATCGCGGGTCCAGGTGTCTCCTCGTGGATCGCCCACCCCACCGGGTGGCCGCGGGCCAGTGTACTTGAACCCCGGACCTAGGCGTCCCGCACGGCCGGTACCAGCAGCCCGGCGAGCCCGGCGGCGACCGTGACGAGCCCGAAGAACGCGATCGTGATCGGAATGCCGAAGACCACGCCGAGGACGCCGCCGACGCCGGTCGCGATGGCCATCGACCCGAAGACCATCGTGAATCGAATGCCGAGGAGTCGGCCCATCATCCCTGGCGGTGTCCGCGTCTGAACGAGCGTTTGGCTCGGGATCACGAAGGCCAGGTTGCCCACCCCTGCGCCGAAGGTGAGGGCCATCGCCGCCGCGAAGTTGCCGGTGATTGCCAGCGCGGCGATGCAGCCGCCGGTGATCACATAGCCGAGGATGACCATTCGCCCGATCGCGATCCGCGATCCGATGAGCCCGATCACGAATCCACCGATGAGATTGCCGGCGCCGATGCCGCCCTCGAGGAATCCGTAGACCGCGCTGCCGACCACGGGAGCACCCGAAATGTGCTGCTCGGCGTAGACCGGCATGAGGGCGATCAAGACGCCGAGCATGAACTGGGCGACCATCGCCTGGACGGTGTTGGCGAAGACGGCATGCTCACTCCGAAGGAAGACCCATCCGGCTCGGAGCTCCGTGAGGAATCCGGCGCCGACGCCCGCCGCCGCGACGGCAACGCGCTTGACCGGTGCGACCGAGATCGAGGCGATGAGGAACGCAGAAGCGACATACGTGACCGCGTCCACCCAGAAGGCAAGCGGCAGCTGTGGTCCGAGGAGCGCCACGAACAGGCCGGCGATCGCGTACCCGCCGATGTCAGCGAAGGCATCGACCATCCAGATGGCGGAGTTCGCGGTGTTCAGGTCCTGGGGAGCGACGATTCGCGGAAGAATCGCGCCCTTGGCCGGGCGGAAGAAGACCGAGATGGTGGTGATCAGGAAGATGATCGGGTAGATCAGGAGCAGATTCACGGACGCCGCAATCGGGAGGAGCAGCACGAGGGAGGCTCGCAGGAGGTCGGACACGATCATGACCTCGCGGTGATCCCAACGGTCCACGAGCGTGCCGGCAATCGCGCCGAACAGGAGATTCGGGACGGTTGCGACAAAGAACGCGATGCCCACGGCAATCGGCGAGCCCGTTGCATAGAAGACGACGAAGGCGACGGCGACCTGATGAATACGGTCGCCCATGAGTGAGATCAGCTGGCCGGTCCACAACGCGGCAAACGAACCGTCGAGGGCCAGCCGGACATAGGGGTGGCGCCGAACGCGCTCGAGGATCGGCGGAAAGCCCGAGATCGGGACGGCCGACGGTGGTCCTCCCAGGATGGCCGTGCCGCCCATGGCGCGCCCGGTGGCGACGACCGAGGTCCCCGGGAAGGTACCGACTCGCCACGGAGTGATCGAGGTGAGGCGGCGTCGAATTGCGGCGTGCGTCGCCTCATCGACTTCAACGGGCGATCGGACGGTGCTCGAGAAGAGGAAGAACGCCAGGCCGAGGGCCAGGAACGTGTCACCGATGCTGGCGACGTTGCGAACGAAGGGAATCGGGATGGGCAGGATGTCGCCGAGCGGTCCGGCCTTGAGCAGGAATTCCGCCGAGTCCGTCCCCGAGAGCGGGATGTGAAACGGTCCGAGCGATGAGCCCGGCGGGAAGCCCGCCGCTTCGAAGGCCGGGATCCAGACCGGCATGTGGCCACCGTTGACCGCGACGGCGATGGTGTTGAGAAGCACGCCGATAAACGCGAGGCTGAGACCCGGGTGTTCGCGATTCGCCCACAGGCCGGCCAGGATCGCGATGAAGGCGATCAGGAAGAGCGGACCTCGCAGGGCCTCGATCGGGGCGTTGTGGTTCTCGATGGCGATCTGCGTGGCGACCCGCAGGAACAGGCCGAAGAAGGTGACCTGGACCAGCCGCAGGCGGATCGAGAGGAGATTGTTGAGCCGCCCGCCCGCCGCGAACCCGAGGACCAGTCCGAGGGCGATGCCGCCGATCAGCACGTCAGGTTCATCTCAAGGGCCTGCAGGCCGCGTCCGCGCGACTGCCCGTCGGGGCGGGGTCGAGGGCCGGTCAGATCGATCAGAACAGTCACCGGGCCATTCTGCCGCTCGGAGCGGTCACGCGCACAGGAATTCGGTCCGGGCGGCCCGGTCCATGGGTGGCCGCGATTCGGTCCGTCCGGGAGCCTCAGCATGTCGAGGGGACGAGGCCCCGTCCGGAGCCGTGTCGTGCATTCCGGCGATTCGGTCCGTCCGGGAGCCGCATCGTGCGAGCCGGCGACTCGATCCGTCCGGAGCCTCACCATTACGAGGGGACGAGGCCCGTCAGCCCAGGTCGGCGGCAGGGGACCCCGGGGCAGGGCCGTCGTACACGGGCTGCGCGGATCGTCCGTGCTGCCCGAGGAGCGGAATTGGGCGAGCGGGGATCGGTCGTCCGGGATCGCGAACATCGTTGGCCCAACGCGTACGCACGAACGCGTCGACGACCTCCGGGTCGAACTGGACACCGGCAAACTTCCGAAGCTCCCCGAGCGCCTGTTCGCTGGTCAGCGGGTTCATCCGGTAGGGGCGGGCGGCCGTCATCGCCTCGAATGCGTCGGCGACGTGCAGGATCCGAGCCAGCTTGGGGATCTCGTCACCCATGAGACGATCCGGGTAGCCGGAGCCGTTGTACCACTCGTGGTGGTGGCGAATGATCGGCAGCTCGGGCGCGAGCTTCAGGACTGGCGCGATGATCTCGGCGCCGAGCACCGGGTGCGCGTTCATGACCATGCGCTCTTCGCGGGTCAGGCGCTCCTGCTTGAGCAGGATGTTGTCCGGTACCCCGATCTTCCCGACGTCATGGAGCAGGCCACCCCACTCGAGCGCCTCGAGTTCGCTGGCCTTGACCCGCAATTCTCGTCCGATGTCGACGCTCATCATCTGAACCCGCCGGCTGTGCTTGCTCGTGAACGGGTCCCGCTTGTCCACCGCCTCCGCCAGGGCACCGATGGTCTGCGTGAACATGTCCCGCATCTCCACGAACCGGTGGTACGCCACCCGCGTCGTGTACAGGGGGAGCGCAAACAGAAGGGTCGTCCACCAGCC
>JAYWFP010000225.1:0-3775 GCA_043778745.1 Chloroflexota bacterium | reverse complement strand
TTCGAGCCCTCGACGAGCGACGGGTCGGCAAGGGACGGGATCGTCGCCTCGAGGATCGGCATCTCGGACGAGCGACCGTATTTCGACGCGTCGAACGCACGCTCCATGTCGTCGATCCCCGGGGCCACGATGATGCGGCCGCGGAGGACCTCCTTGCCCTCCTTGCGGGAGGCCGGGAAGAACGGCAGGCCCTTGAGCGCTAGATTGACCTTGGCGACGACGCCGGGCGTCCGGATGTTGCCGGCTCGCCAGCCGAGGCTCGGACCCAGCGCAACGGGGTCGACGAGGCCAACGAGGGTTCGTTTCGGGTCGATTCCGGAGACGACGGCGCGTGCGGGGACCAACTCCGCGGAGGCCAGCACCACGCCGGTTGCCCGGCCGTCCTTCGAGGTGATCGCGGTGACCTCGACCCCGGTCCGGATCTCGACGCCGGCTGCGCGGGCCGCGGACGCAAGCGCCGCCGACAGCGCCCCAGGGCCACCGCGCGCAAAGACCGTCTCGCCGGCGGCGCCGCCATCGTTGCCGGCCGAATCCATGAGCAGCATGGCCGAGGTACCGGCCGACCACGGCCCGACCGAGTTGTATCGAACGCCGCGCCAGGCGATCGCCGCGCGGACAGCGTCCGTCTCGAAGGTCTCCGCGACCAGATCGGCCACGGCCATCGGCAGGATCCGGAGGATCGTCCGCGCATCGTGCTTGCCGAGACCCCGGAACGCCTTGCCGAGCTTCAGTCCGGCGATCGCGTCGCCGATCCCCGGGGTCTCGATGTCGGGCGGCGCGGAGCGTCCCAGTTCATCGAGAAACCTGCCCATCGACCGGACGAGGCGATCGAACCCGGCGTAGGCGTCGGCGTCGGCAGCGGATCGGTCGCGCAATCCCTCGGCCGTCCTTGCGACATCGCCCCACAGGACGACCGCGGACCCATCCGGTGAAGGCACGAACGCGCGCACGTCGGGGCCCATGAGGGACAGTCCGTGCCGCTTCAGGTCGAGATCCCGATGGACCGAAGGACGGAGCCGGCCGACGGTGTGGGCAAGCGCGGGGATCCGGATGTTGGGCCCAAGCTCCATCGTGTCGGCCGCGCCGCCAACCCGATCCCGGCGTTCGAGGACGAGCGTCCTGAGCCCGCCCTTGGCGAGGTAGGTTGCAGTCACCAGCGCGTTGTGGCCGGCCCCGATGATCACGACGTCCCAGCGCGGAGCGGGGCGTGGGGTTGCCGGCATCGCGACCGGTCCCGGAGCAAAGATCGGCGTGTCGTCCGAGGCGGTCATGCGCTGAACTTCCTGCCCCGCGAGCGGAGCAGTTCCATCGCGGCGATCCGGCCGTTGGCGCCCATGATCCCGCCGCCTGGATGGGTCGCTGAGCCGCACAGCCAGAGGTCACGGACCGGCGTGCGGAAGCGGGCCCAGCCGGGTACCGGTCGGCTGAAGAACAGCTGCTCGAGACTCAGTTCGCCCTGGAAGATGTTGCCCTCGGTCAGGCCGGTGGTCCGCTCGATGTCCAGCGGTGTCTGGACGTTCCGATGCAGGATCTTGGACTTGAGGTCCGGCGCGAACTCGCTGATCCGGTCCACCACCGCATCGCCGAAGGCCTCGCGATTGTCATCCCATGTCCCGAGCGACGGGTCAAGGTGGTACGGCGCGTACTGGACGAAACAGCTCATCACGTGCTTGCCGGGTGGGGCCATCGAGGGATCGACGAGCGTGGGGATGATGATGTCGATGTACGGCTTGCGGCTCCAGTGGCCGTACTTGGCGTCATCGTAGGCGTGCTCCATGTCATCGATCGAGGGACTGATCGAGATCGCGCCGCGCATGTGCTCGCCGGGTCCGGGCATGGCCGTGAAGTTCGGCAGGCCATCGAGGGCCATGTTGACCTTCCCGGACGAGCCGCGGAACTTGAAGCGTTTGACCTCGGCCTCGAATTCGGGGTCGAGCGTCCCGGGTTCGATGAGATCGATGAACGTCCGGCGGCTGTCCACCGACGAGAGGACCGAATCGGCGAGGATCTCCTCTCCGGATTCGAGCACCACGCCTGTTGCCTCGCCCTCGCGAACCAGGATCCTTGCGACGGGCGCCTCGAGCCGGATCTCGACCCCGAGCGATCGCGCAGCAGAGCCGATCGCGTTCGAGATGCCACCCGTCCCGCCCTTCGGGATCCCCCAGGCGCGGAAGGCGCCGTCGATCTCGCCCATGTAGTGGTGGAGCAGGACATACGCGGTGCCCGGGCTCTTGACGCCCTGATAGGTGCCGATGATCCCGGATGCAGCCATCGTGGCCTTGAGCGGATCCGTCTCGAACCACTGGTCCAGGAAATCCGAGGCGGACATGGTCATGAGCTGGACGAACACGGCCTGCTGGCGCTCGGTGAGTTTCTGGAATGCCCTCGCCAGGCCGCCCAACGGGAGGAGCGGGCGCGGGTCCAGCGAGGCGGGGTCCGGTGGCACGATCCCGAGGATCGGCTTGATGAACCGGGCCATGTCCACCATGAGCTGGCCGTATTCCTCGTAGGCCTCCGCGTCGTTCTTCGACCAGCGGCGCAGCTCGCGAACGGTCCGGCCATGGTCGTTCACGCGCCAGAGGTAGTCGCCGGTCGACTTGCCGTCAGGCCCCTTCGGGCCCTGGCCCTCGGGGAGTGGCGTGAACGTGCCATCGAGCGGCAGGATGTCGAGCCCGTGGGCCGGCAGATCCAGCTCTCGAATGATCTCGGGCCGGAGGAGCGAGACGACATAGCTGAAGACCGAGAACCGGAAGCCCGGGAAGATCTCCTCGGTCACGGCCGCTCCGCCGAGCAGGTGGCGCTTCTCGAGGACGAGCGTCTTCATCCCGGCGCGCGCCAGATAGGCCGCCGAGATCAAGCCGTTATGGCCACCGCCGATGATGACCGCGTCGTACCGCTGCGCCACGCGCCCCTCGTTAACCGCGGCCGCGAGCCGCACATCCAGCCTGCATAGACTCCATGCAGTCTAATCCGCGTCCCGCCAGACGCGCCGGGCGTTCCGCAGGATGGGCAGTCCGACCGCCCGGATATCGTGTGATATCGTGTGTGCATCACTTGCACACGGAGCCGAAACCATGGCCCTGATCCGCACGAACATCACCCTGCCAGAGGAAACTCTGGCCCTTGTCGATGCCGTCGCCGGCCCACGCGGGCGGAGCCGGTACATCGCAGAGCTGGTCGCAAAGCAGGTTCGACGGGATAACGCTCGCATGGTCTGGGAGCGGTACGCCGGCGCGCTGAAGGATTCTGACGCTTGGGGAAGCACGCCCGAAGAAACGGACCGATTGCTCCGCGAGACGCGCGACTCCTGGGATCGCGACAAGAAGCTATGGGCTCCCTATGAAGACGAGGACGGCCGTGCGGTACCTGATTGATACGACGGTCCTCATTGACCATGCGAAGGCCAGGCCGGGGATTGACGGCCTGATCGCCCGATTGTTCGCCGAGCCCAACGATCTGTTGGTTTGCGACGTCGTGGTGGCAGAAGCTCTTTCGGGCGGTGACGAGCGCCAGAACGCAACGATGCGAGAGCTGATCCGAGCGCTTGAGTTCGTCGCAACGCATCCAGACGCCGCGATCCAGGCTGGCGACACGAGACGCCGACTTGGGCGAACAAGCCCTCGTGGCCTTGGCGACGCCATGATCGCGGGAGTGGCCTGGTTCAATGACGCAACCGTCGTGACCCGCAATCCCCAGGACTTCGAGGTCCAGGGCGTCCGGGTCCTCGGGTACGGCTGACCCGCCGGGTCGGGTACCCTCCGGCCATGAAATCCCG
>JAYWFP010000224.1:0-3776 GCA_043778745.1 Chloroflexota bacterium | reverse complement strand
ACGAACGGCGAGCCGTAGTTCGGGGCAAGGACCGTGTAAGGGTCGCCGATCTGCACGGTTCGCTCGGGGTTTCGGGCGTGCTGGGTGAAGATCCGCGGAGCCGAGGACTGGACGATGGATCGGCACATGCCGCGTGGGAATCGAACCAGCTCACCGGTGACGTCTGCGCCGGCCTCGCGGAGCAGGCGGAGCGCATCCGGATCCCCCCGGAACTCGATCCCGACTTCCTCGAGGATCGTGTCGGCGTTGTGCTCGAGGAGCGCCATTCCCTCCTCGTTGAGGACCTCGAACGGCTTGAGGGCGCGGGTCAGGAACGGTGCGGACTCGACGTGCGCGGCCAACCTCGCCGCGACGCGGCCGGCGCGACCCCCGGTTCGATGGCGTGGTCCTTCGTGCATCAGCGTTCCTCCGTTGCGGCGGCCGGGGCTCGCCGTCGATTGACTCGTCGTCCATGTTGGGAACCACCCTCGGGGCCAGCACCTGGGCCGGAGCCGCGTCCACCGCCGCCCGACCCGGACCCATCGCCGGCCACGCGCCGCGGCGGAAGCTGGACGGCAGCGGCGAGGAACGGCATCGGCGCGATCCGATGCGGCAGGGCCATGGCGTCCACGAAATGCTCCTGGAAGCGCGGCTCGACCGCGGTCTCGATCTTCTCGACGGTCCGGACCACGCCTTCGATCTCGCGGCGAGCGTCACCCGACAGGAGCGCGATCAACGCTCCGGTGCCAGCCGCGTTCCCGGCGGGTCCGACGCGGTCAAGTGGCGCGTCCGGGACCAACCCCAGCACGAGCGCGTGGAGCGGGTCGATCTGGCTGCCGAAGGCACCGGCGAGCTCCACCCGATCCACGGTTTCGACCCCGAGGTGGTCCATGAGCAGCCTCGCGCCGGCGTACAGCGCGGCTTTCGCCAGCTGGATCGCGCGGACGTCGTTCTGGGTGATCGTGAGGCGCGGGCTGCCGGGCAGGTAGTCGGCGTCGCTGGGCGTTCCGGACGGGGCCGAGGCATCGCGGAGGAGGTACGAGAACGTTCGCCCGTCCGGGATGACCCGCGGGTTGCGGGCCGCCATCGCTCCATCGATCGTGCCATCGGTGGTAATGACGCCGGCCAGGAACAGCTCAGCGATGACCTCGACGATCCCCGAACCACAGACCCCGGTGATGCCGGTGCGCCGCGTGGACGCGGCAAACCCGATTTCGTCCGACCAGCGGCTGGACCCGATCACGCGGTAGCGGGGCTCGAGCGTTTCCCGATCGATACGGACGCGCTCGATCGCACCCGGCGCGGCTCGTTGACCACAGCTGATCTGGGCTCCCTCGAAGGCCGGGCCGGTCGGCGATGACGCGGCGAGCAGGCGCGCCCGGCTGCCCAGCACGATCTCCGCGTTCGTCCCGACATCGACGAGCAGCGTGATCTCGTCCCGGAGATACGGCGTTTGCGAAAGGATCGCGCCCGCCGCATCCGCACCGACATGGCCGGCGATGCATGGCAGCAGGTAGGCGCGGGCTCCGGGGTGCACGCGGATCTCCAGCTCGCGGGCCGTGGTCCGAACCGCTGCGTCGGTGGCCAGCGCGAACGGCGCGGATCCGAGCGGGATGGGATCGATCCCCAGGACCAGGTGATGCATGATCGGGTTGCCGACGAGCGTGATCTCAAGGATGTCGGCCGCGTCCACGCCTGCCTTCTCGGCCAGCCCCGCGACCAGGGACGCCAGCGCGTCGCGGACCGCGCGGGTCAGCTCCACGGCCCCGCCATCGTGCATCATCGCGTAGCTCACCCGGCTCATGAGGTCCTCGCCGAACCGGATCTGCGGGTTCATCACGCCGTCCGACGCGAGCACGGCACCATCGGTGAGATCGGCCAGGTGGCCGGCGATCGTCGTGGAGCCGATGTCGATGGCCACGCCAAGTGACCGATCGTGGAGGCCGGGCCAGACCGCGGTGACGTCCCGCCCATCGTGAATCGCGACCGTGACGCGATAGCCGCCGGCTTCGAGGGTCGGCTGGAGCGCACGGATCACCTCGAGATCGGCCACGAGGCCGTCGAGACCCCACTCCGCCTTGAGCGCGGCGAGCACGCGAGCGAGGTCCCCGCCGGGGCTCTCGAGGGTCGGCCGATCGACCTCGACCTCGTACAGGCGCACGACGGGATCGATGATGAAATCGCGGACCGGGACGCCCTTGCGGACCACCTGGCGATGGACCTGGCTCTCGGGCGGAACGTCAACGAGGACGTCGCCGTGAATCGCGGCTCGGCAGCCGAGGCGACGATCCGTGGCGAGCCCGCGGAGTCGGTCGAACTCGGCCTCGTCGGCGCCCGATGGCGAGAGGTGCGCCCCGGATGACGTGATCCCGTGCTTCGGGAACTCGCCCTCGGCGGGCCGAACCTGGCAGCGGCCGCACAGCCCGCGCCCGCCGCATACGGAATCGAGATCAACGCCGAGGGATCGCGCGGCGTCGAGGATGGTGGTTCCGTCGGCAACGCGCCCGCGCCGGCCCGACGGCGTGAAGATGACGAGCGGTTCCGGCCCGGCGGTCACGACGACGCGCCGCCCGCACCGCCGCTCAGGGCACGCGCGCGGCCACCGGCGGCGGCCGTGGCGCGGCGATTCACCCGTCGGCCGCGATCACCGGGCCCCGCGGTGCCATCCGGACCGCTGCCCATCCCGGTTTCCGGAGTCGGCGGGCGGTTGACCTTGATCCAGCGGCCCGCATCGGCGTCGTTGCCCATCAGGACGTCGGCGGCCATGATCGCGGACCGCACCTCGAGAGACAGCGGGTTCGTGATCGCCGATGTCAGGCCCGATGCGATGGCCATCGGCAGGAACGCGGCGTTGATCCCCTCCCGGTTCGGCAGCCCGAAGCTTACGTTCGACGCGCCACAGGTGGTGTTGACCCCGAGCTCCTCGTTGAGCCGTCGGACGAGCCGGAACACCTGCTGACCGGCCGTTCGCATGGCGCCGATGGGCATCACCAGCGGGTCGACGACGATGTCCGAGCGCGGGATCCCGTGATCCGCAGCGCGCTCCACGATCCGCTTCGCGACGGCGTATCGGACATCCGGGTCCTCGCTGATGCCGGTGTCGTCGTTCGAGATCGCGACCACGGCGGCGCCGTACTTCCTGATCAGCGGCAGGACCCGCTCGAGGCGCTCCTCCTCGCCCGTGACGCTGTTGACGAGGGCCTTGCCCTGGTACACGGCAAGGCCGGCCTCGAGCGCTTCGACGATCGAAGAATCGATCGACAGCGGCACATCGACGAGTGACTGCACCAGCTGGATCGTGCGCGCCAGGATCCCGGGTTCATCCGCGAGCGGGATGCCCGCGTTGACGTCGAGCATATGGGCGCCCGCTGCGACCTGGGCCAGGGCATCTCGCTCGACCCGGCTGAAGTCACCGTTCCGCATCTCCTCGGCAAGAAGCTTCCGGCCGGTGGGATTGATCCGCTCGCCGATCAGGACGAACGGCCGATCGAACCCGATGACCACCTCCCGCGTGGCGGACGAGATGACGGTGTGGGTCACGCGGGTTCATCCTCTGACGGGCTCTTGTCGATGTCGACGCCGCCGGCTGCGATGAGGCGGGCCAGGACGTCGCGGGTGTAATGACCTTCCAGGCGCGCGGCTTCGTCCCTGGCCACCGTCTCGAGATCGTCGCCGCTCGGCCGGCTCTCCCGACGCCATTCCTCGATGTAGTCGCTGGCCGCCCGCTTGCCGGCCTGCATCGCAGCCCGGTCGATCGCCACCTGGAATCGTCCGTGGAGCACGATCTTGTGGGTGTT
>JAYWFP010000223.1:0-3787 GCA_043778745.1 Chloroflexota bacterium | reverse complement strand
TGCCGATGTGCTCGTCCTGGGACTCCCGTATCGGAAACGATTCGGGGGCGATTTCGCCATCGGACGGACGATCCCGTATGTTCTGAAGAACGCTCCGTGTGCCGTCTGGGTCGTACGCGAGCCCATCACCGAGGAAACACTTTGAAGATCGTCATCGTCGGCGCCGGTCGCGTGGGATCGGTGCTCGCGGAGGCCTACGATGCCGCGGGCCACGAGGTCGTGCTCCTCGACCTGTCCGCGCGCGCCTTCGATCGCCTGCCCACGGAGTTTCGGGGTCATGCCGTGCGCGGAGACGGGACCGACGAGGACACCCTTCGGCGGGCCGGCGCAGTCGGCGCGGATGTGTTCCTCGCGCTGACCGAAGGCGACAATCGGAATGTCATGGCCGCTCAGGTGGCCGCCGAGAAACTCGGTATCGCCAAGGTGGTCGCCAAGATCAATGACCCGGTACGCGCGGCTGCCTACGCAGACCTGGGTGTCGCCACGCTATGTCGGACAACGCTCCAGGCCGATGCGATCAGCGCCTACCTCGGGCTTGGCTCGCTCGGAGTACCGAGCGTGATCGCACCCACCGGATCCCATCACGGCGAGGCCACCCACGCCCCGCTCGCTGAATCGCTGGACGCGCCGTCGCCCAGCCGGGAGACCTGATCCATGTTCGTACTGGTCGTCGGCGGCGGCAAGGTCGGGTATTACCTGGCCAAGGAACTCATCGAGAGCAGCCATGAGGTCGTCCTCATGGAGAAGGATCGTGGCCGGGCGGAACAGATCGCTGACGAGATCGGATCGATCGTGGTCGCGCACGACGGCTGCGAGGGCAAGTACCTGGGCGAGGCTGGTTGTGCCCGCGCGGACATCGTGGCTGCGGTCACCGGCGATGACGAGGACAACCTGGTCATCTGCCAGATGGCGAAGCACCACTTTGACGTGCCGCGAACGATTGCCCGGGTCAACAACCCGAAGAACGAGGCGCTGTTCCGCCACCTCGGCGTGGACGAGATCATCAGCCCGACCCGGATGATCCTCGGCTCGATCGAGCAGGACATTCCCGTCCACGAACTCCTCCATCTGGCGGCCCTCGGCGAAGGGGAACTCGAGATCATCGAGGCGCACCTCCAGGAGAGTTCCCCCGCGATCGGGCGCGCCGCGGGCGATCTCACGATGCCGACGGGCTGTTCGCTCTTTGCGGTTGTCCGCGACGGGGTCGCATCGCCGCTGTTGCCCGATATGAAGTTGCGCGTGGGCGACAAGGTCATCGCCATCGGCCCCACCGCTTGCTCGGTGCAACTCCACGAGCAGCTCATCGGTGCCGTCGATCTCGAGGCCTCGCCAACCATCTGACGTCCAGGGCGCCAGTCGGAACAGGCCGGTCTGACGTCCAGGGCGCCAGTCGGAACAGGCCGGTCTAACGGCTAGGGCGCCAGTCGGAACGGGCCGGCCAGGCGAATAACCGGCGCCTCGAATGTTCCGGTCAGGCAGGCCACCCCGAATGGTCCGGCGGCACCTGCGCCGTACGCGCTGCCGGCGGCGCCAGGCTTGAGGTCCACGCCGGCGATGGTCTCGATTTGGCGGACGTTTTCGTCGAATACCGGGTGCGCGGCGAAGGCCTCGAGCTCCGCCCAGGTCCATTCGCCGAGCGCAAAGGCCGTGATCTGCGTCGCCACATCGGGGAGGCCCACGCCGTCCAGCCGGACGATGCCTGCCCTCGGCGCCGAAGGCTCGATGCTCGCTTCGCAGGTCGACGCGCCAGCCTGAACACGGATGACCACGCTGGCCGTGAACGGATCAGGGCGCGGCTCGCCACGCCGGAGTGCCGCGAAGAGGAGCTTCCGGAACAGAACGGGATCCGCGCCGGTCGCGGCGACCAAGCGCGCCCCTGCCGGGTCCTCGATGGTCCGCCCGCCGTCGAGCCCGTCGCCTTCCACCACCCGGACCCTTGCCTCGCGCACCGAGACCACCTCGGGATGAAGGAGGGTCATCGCCGCGATCGAGTCCCACAGCATCGGCTCGCCGGTTACCAGGAAGCTGTTGCGCGCGTAGAGCTCGAAGACGATATCGGCCGGGGCGGCCACGTGGTCGACCTCGAGCTCGGCGATGAAGTCCGCGTCGAGCGGCACGTCATTTGTGGCGTCGAGCGGGACCAGGGTCAGGTCGAGACCGGCGGCGAACACCTGGGCCGCTGCCGTCGGGTCCGCGTGGAGGTTCCATTCCGCCGTGGACTGCCCGGCCTCGCCCTCTGGCGGCGCGACGTTGCCGGGCACCTCGACGGCCCCGGCCATGGCGACGACGCGGTCGATCCGGCCGGGCAGGGCCGGGTCGAGATGCAGGGCCATCGCGATGTTCGTGAGCGGCCCAATGGTGAGAATCGTCAAGGGTCGGTCGCCGGCGCGCGCCAGATCAACGATCAGCTGCTCGGCGGATCGGCTGTCTGGCGGCATGGCCGGCGCCGGAAGGTTGATCCCGTATCCTGCATCGGCACCCGTCCGCCACTCCTCGGGGAAGGACTGGGCGGGCCCGAGCGCCGCGCCGCGACCACAGGCAACGGGAATTGGACCCGAGGCGAGGGCGGTCACAAGGGCTCGAGCCGAATACAGCCCGCCGGGACAATGGGCTTCCCCGGTGCCTGCCACGGTGATCCCGACGACCTCGACCGCCGGCTCGCGGAGCAGGCTTGCGATCGCCCCGATGTCATCCGCTGCCATGTCGGAATCGATCAGAAGGCGGATCGGTCCTTCGCGGGAGGGCGCCGGGGCCAGCGACGCCGGCGGTGAAGCGGCCGCGTCAGAGACGACCACGCTCGGGCCACAGGCCGTCACAAGGAGGGCGGGAAGGAGGGCGATGAGCGCCCGTCGGCCGCGGTTGGTCACGGATGGGAAACGCCGGGCATCCACTTGACATGCTCCGTATCGAGGCGGCTATATCGCACTACGATACATGGTCGCGGTGCCGGGCACATGGTCGCGGTGCCTGGCGTTGCTGTCGCGGTGCCGGGCACCTGCGCCTCGCGCATCTTGCGCTGCGGATGCCACGCGTTGCCGGCTGCCCCCGCCTGACGGTCGCCCAGCGTCTCGCGATGCCGGGCGTTGCTGTCGCGGTCCCGGGCGTTGCCGGCCGCCCCCGCCTGACGGGCACCGGCGTCCGCCAGCAGTGAAGAATCAAGAAAACGCAACCATGCGAACTCTTGACAATGGTATTGGCAGGTTTCTAGGATGTTGCATGTTCGGTCCGAGGCGGGCCGGATGCCGCGGGAGGATCGATTCGACCGCCCGCCTGAGGACACTGCCGTAGCACAGGAGGTGCCACGAAATGACGATCGTGCGCCGACCCTCGCCACGCGGCGAGTTCATGACGCTCGTCCAGGCGCTGGATCGACCATTCGATGACGACTGCGTCCGTTCCGTTACGCTGATATGAGCGTCCCCCTGCGCGTGACCATTCACCGGGCTGATCCGCGAGATCCGGAGCGGCCGGTCTACGTCATCAGCGTTGCGGCGAGCATCGTGAGCGTCCACCCCCGGACGCTGCGGATCTACGAGGACGCCGGGCTCGTCTGTCCCGCACGGACACCGACGAACATCCGCCTGTATTCCGAAACGGACATCCGGCGCGTCATGTGGATCCGCCACCTGACCCAGAATCTCGGCGTGAACCTCGCCGGAGTCCGGATCCTGTTCGAACTCGAGGAGCGACTCGGAACGAGGATCCTTGAGCGCCTGTATGACGAGGGGGCCAGTGCCGCGGAGGCCGCCGACGCGGCAGCCGAGGCCGCCCACGCGGAGGCCGCCGA
>JAYWFP010000222.1:0-3797 GCA_043778745.1 Chloroflexota bacterium | reverse complement strand
GTTACGTGCTCGCGGGCGGTTCTAATGATCGACAACCCACGTTTCTTGTTCGTGATGGCCGGCGCGGATCCGCTCGACATGTCGGCGCGCCGGGCCCTCGGCCAACGCGATGCAGAGCGAGCGCCATGACCGTCGGCCTGCGAGACTACGGGACGATGCCCGCCTTGTAGTCGGCGAGGATCTCGGACGTGGCACGTGCCCCGGTCTCCACGGCGCCGTTGAGATAGCCCTGGAAGTCCTGAGACGTGTGCTCGCCGGCAAAGTGGATGTTGCCCTGGCGCTCCTTCTCGACACCCGAGAAGGCGGTGTACTGACCAACCTTCCAGTACGAGTACGAGCCCTCGGTCCACGGGTAGGCGGCCCAGTAGTCGACGGTTGCCCGGCCCGGCAGGTACTTGCCGGTGATGCCCGGCAGGACCGGCTCGATCTGCGCGAGGAACGCGCGGGCCCGGGCATCGGGCGTTCCCGTCCCGAAGCTCGCGCCAACGTTACCGCCGGTGTAGTCCACGAGGATTCCAGATGCCCCGGACTGGGCGCGAGTTACCTCCCACGTGTTCTGGTATCCGGTGTCGGCCATCGTGTTGCCGTTGTTGCCCAGGCCATACCAGTGGCGATCCCGAAACTGGACGTGGAGCTTCGAGTTGGTCCCCATCGGCAGGTTCTGGATCGCGGTGTTCTTGAGCGGGCTGAAGCCCGCCTTGTTCGTGGTCATCGACTTGACCATCGAGAACGGGACCGCCAACACGACCCGGTCCACAACCGTTGCCCTTGTCTGGCCCCTGAACGAGAGACTGTAGGAACCGTCGCCGTTCCGCGCGACGCCGGTCAGCTCCATGCCGTAGGCGACCTGGCTCCCCAGGAGGCTCGCGAGCGCCTGCGGGATCTGGTCGTTGCCGCCGCGGACGTGGTACTTCTCGTTCGATGGTCCGAAGATCCGGAGCTGGCCCTGTCCGGAATAGGCGAGCAGGTAGAGCAGGTTGAGCGAGCTCTGGATGGAGCTCTCTCCGCCGTATTCGATGGTGTAGGCGACGTTGAGGAGCTGGCCGAGCTTTGACTGCATGCCCGGCCCGACGTCATAGCCACGGGCGCTGGCCGGCACGTAGGCGTTGATGTAGTCGGTGATCGACATCAGGTCGAGTTGCCGCCCGCGGGTCGTGGAGTAGTTGTAGAGCGTCGGGTAGCTGGCCGCCGAGACATCGCTGTGGATCTGCTGCCAGATGTCCTTCAGGTCGGACGTGGCATTGGCAAAGCTGTAGGAGGCGCCGTCGAAGTAGAAGAAATCCTCGGTGCCATTGGGTTGGGCGGCCAGCAGGTTGTCCAGCGGGAACCCGAGTTCCTGGGCGAGCTGCCGCATCGCCGTGTGGCCCTGGTCGATGAGCTCACCCCCGTGCTCCGCGATCTGGCCGTCCGCGAAGGCGCCCCGAATCGTCCAGCACCGCCCGCCGGGGCGGTTCGATGCCTCGTACACGGTGGCGTTGTAGCCCGCCTGCTTGAGGCGGTAGGCGCAGGTCAATCCGGCGAGCCCGGCACCGACAACGGCAATTCGCGGGGCGCCCGCGGCGGCCCGGACGGGCTGCACCCGCGCACCTGCGAGGGCCGCGGCGCCGGCGACGCCGAGCAGACCGCCCTTGCGCAGCACGTCGCGGCGAGTGATTCGCTCCTTGAGGATGCGATCGAGGGGGACGTCCCGCTCCCAGGACTCCCGAGCCACCGAAGCCGATTCAGACAGCTTCGCGGCGAGCGGCGTTCGAGCCATGCGGTTCTCCATCTGGTGCGGCGTGCCCGAGCACCGGGTGTAGTGAACGCCATTGCCCGTCGATAAGCAAGCCTCGTAGCGAGAGACGGCGCTCGCCGATATCCGAGGCCGTGGCCTGGATCAACCGGAGGCGTGTTGCGAAGGCTGTGGTGATCGCCAGACCGTCCCGAGCTGCGCGACGGTCGCGCCCCGCGCCCGTTGGGCGCAACACGATGGCGGGTACCCGGTCGAAGGGCCGATAGAGTCAAGCGTTCACCGAATCGCGCGCTCGGGTGACATCGCACTGGCGCCACGGCCTATGCTCCACGGGCGCCCGTCGGCCGATGCACCGCGACTGAGGGCCCGGCTTTCGACCAGGAGGCAGACCGCGATGCTCACGGCCACCAAGGACCTCATGCTCCCCGCGACGGTGACGGGCTCGTGGCCACGGCCGCGCTGGTACGACGGCGGCCTGTGGGGCCGGCCACTCGACACGGCCCTCCTGGACGTCAAGTTTCGGGAGCAGTTCCTCGACGCCCATTCGACCGTGATCGCCGACCAGGAGCGGGCTGGCCTCGACATCGTCACGAACGGCGATTACCACCTTGACGAGGACTTCGCCGGTCGGTCCTGGCATCACTACCCGCTCCAGCGCTGGACGGGCCTAGAGCACGAGGAGCTCCAGTACGAGCGGTCGCGCGATCGACTGCTCGAGTTCCCACCCGGGACCCTGATGCACGAGATCGAGTCGACGTGGCGCTGGCCGCGCGTGGTCGGCAAGGTCGAGCACGACCGCCGCAATCCACTCGAATACGCGAAGCTCTGGCGGATCGCCCAGGCGCGGACGGGCAAGCCGGTCAAGTTCGGGACATGCTCGTCGCAGGTGCTCTCGATCTTTCTGGACAGCCACACGCCCGAGTACGACCTCGAGGACAAGAAGCAGCTCATCTGGGACATGGCCACTGCCATGAACATCGAGCTTCGCCAGCTGGCGGCAGCCGGGGCGAAGGTGATCCAGATCGAGGAACCGACGATTCACTTCGTCGCGAACTTCTACCCCGACCAGACCGAGTTGCTCGACTTCCTCGTCGAGGCGTTCAACCACGAGGTCGACGGTCTCGACGATGTCGAGCTGTGGATCCACACGTGCTGGGGCAACCCGAACATGCAGAAGGTCTACACGGGCGAGTCGTACGCGAACTCGATCGAGATCTACCTCGAGCGACTGAAGGGCGACGTCTGGACCATCGAGGCGACCGAGAACGACCTGGCCGAGATCGATCTCTTCAAGCCATATTCCGGCAACCTCAAGAAGAAGGTCGCGGTCGGGATGGTCAGCCACCGCACCCTGCAGGCGGACATGGCGCCGGTCGTGGCCGCCCGAGTGCGGCGCGCCATGGACGTGATCCCAGCGGAGCAACTCATCCTCTCGTCCGATTGCGGGTTCGGCCGGCAGGGGTTCAGCCGGACGATCGCGTTCTACAAGGCGACTGCGATTGCCCAAGCCCGGAACATCGTCCTCAAGGAGCTCGGGCTCGAACCGCGCTATGTGCCCGCCGCCGACCCGGGGCTTCAGGTGGACGTCCTTCCCGATCGTGAACCGCTGACCCACCTTCCGTCGCCCTGGACCTAGCGCCATCGGCCGGAAGACTCCCCGTCCGGCGGCCTTGCGTCCGCATCTCGTGCTAGCGTCGCGATGATGCGTAACGGGCTGTCGTTCCGGGCCACCGCCGCAACCGTGATCGTGTTTGCGATCGCCATGGCCTACCTGGAATCGGCGGTCGTCGTGTACCTCCAGGGCGCGCTCGACGGTCGGGTCGGGGAGATCTTCCCGCTTCGCCCCGATCTGGCCGTCGGGGACTACAACCTGATCGAAGTCGGCCGCGAGGTGGCGACACTCATGATGATCGGGGCCGTTGGATTTCTCGTCGGGCGCTCCGGTCTCGAATGCCTGGGCTGGGCTGCCGTCGTGTTCGGTGTCTGGGATATCGGCTACTACGCGTGGCTCCAGGTCTTCAGCGGCTGGCCCGGGTCGTTGGGGACCACGGACCTGCTGTTTCTC
>JAYWFP010000221.1:0-3800 GCA_043778745.1 Chloroflexota bacterium | reverse complement strand
GGCTTGAGATAGCTGTTGACCAGGGCGAGGATCAGGGCCACGGCCAGCAGCTTCCACCAGTCCTCGCCGAACGCGAACTTGATCTGGGGCACCAGCTGAATGGCGGCGAACACGCCCACCGCGTTGACGAGGACCTTGACGATGAGATCGGACACTGCAAGCCTCCCGCACGGATGGACCGGCCGGCGCCGGTTCGATGGCCCGATCATCGCAGATGGCGTCCAGTCGGGCGAGCGGCGGCGCTCACCGCCACGTGTGCCGGCGAACGGATTGGGCTCAGCGTCCCTCGAGCGACGCCCGAAGCCGCTCCCGAACCTCGGGCCACTCGGTGGAGATCACGCTGTAGAAGGCTGAATCCCGAAGCGGGCCCGTCGGCATGATCATGTGCTCCCGGAAGATCCCCTCGAAGGTAGCACCGATCCCGAGCAGTGCGGCTCGCGACTTGTCATTCCGTGCGTCCGTCTTGAATTCGACCCGGTTCGCGCCGAGCACGTCGAAGGCATGGGCGAGCTGTAGCGCCTTCGCCTCGCGGTTGATCCCCGTCCGCTGGTGGGCGGTCCCGACCCACGTCCAGCCGATTTCGAGCCGGCGATGATCGGCGACGATCGACATGAACCGCGTGCTGCCGACGGCTCGGCCACTCGCCAGGTCGATCGTTGCGAACGGCACATCCACACCGGCCGCGCCGCCTGCGACCGCGCCACGAAGCCACGCTTCGATCCCGGCTCGATCCGTCGGCCGAGCGATCGTCAACGCCCAGATGGACGCGTCGAGTCCGACCTCGACGAGATCGTCGAGATGGTCCATCGAGAGGGGCTCGAGACGGACGCGCTGGCCGGTCAGGGTCACGGGAATGACCCAGTGATTGGGAGCTGGGCTCGTGTTGGGCACGGATCCTCCACTCGACTGCCAGGTCGGCTCGGCGCGATCGTACCGCGCTGTTCGACTCATCACCCGACTGGTCGAGGGCTCTGATCAGCCTCGGACGCTGATCACGTGCTCGATCGCTCGGCGGAGGTGCTCGATCGCGGCGGGATCGAATTCGTAGCTCCACAGGCGTACGCGATCCGGATGCTTGAGGTCGGCATCGAGTCCCAGCGCCAGGGCCTCTCGGGACATGAGGATCAGGTCAGCGCTCTCGGATAGCTCGGCGAGGCCCTCGGGATCGCCGACCAGAACCGGAATCAGCTCGACGCCTTTGGTCCCCGCGATCGCAAGGGTCTCGGCGATGTTCTCGGTGCCGCGCTCCGACGCGCACACGACCCCGACTCGCGATCCGGCCGCCAGGCCGGCGATCTCGTGGACCATTTCAACGTAGCCCGGACCCACGAGCATCGCGACCACCGGCGTGCGCCCGCCGACCAGCGCCTGCGCCTCGTCCGCGTGGAAGGTCGTTGTGGCGACGAGGTCGTAGTGGAAGCGGTCCAGCCGCTCCGGGATCTCGTCGAGCATCGTTCCCTCGGCCTCGATCAGCCCGGGGAATTCGTCGTTCAGGCGCTCGGCGTCGTAGCCGGCATCCGCGGTCGTGCATTCGGCGAACAGCACCCTGACCACCGGCCCCGGCCGTCGCCGCTCGGACGAGGCGGCAAAGGTCGCGGCGGCGACCTCGTCCGGGGTGAAGCCCGCCTGCGTCGCTCGCCGGATCATCTCGGACACGATGCCGGCCAGGGCGTCGGGCCGGCGCCGTTTCGGAGGGCGGTCGGAAACGACGGTCCCGGCTCCGTGGCGGCTCGCGACATACCCACCGTCGGCGAGCCGTCGATAGACAGCCCGGATCGTGTTCGGATTGACCCGCAGGGCAGCCCCGAGCTCTCGAACCGGGGACAGTCGGGCGCCCGGCAGCAGCCGGCCGGAATCGATCTGATAGACGAGCTGCCAGTAGATCTGGGTCGAGATCGGGACATCGCTGTCGCGCGTCACGTCCAGGTCGCGACCAGACGGTCCGGTAGGTACGACTCTCGCCTCAGATTCGATGCTTGACATAGTCCACTAGTCCAAGTAATGTTTGGCTTGGCCTAGTGCACTGTACCAAATCAGCGAGATGGGCCAACATATGGAAAGGAGTATGCGATGACCGGCCTGTCAATCCTGGGTCTCATCATCGGTGCTCTCGTGGCCCTCGACATCGCGGCCATCCGCTGGGGCGTCGACTCCCGACCCGGCTTCGACAACGGCAACACGCGGACCAGCCTCGACGGCTGACCACAGACCCCGACGAGCGTCCGCTGCGTGGCTCGAGATCGTGACCAGGTTCGTGACGCGCACCGTGATCTCGTCGCCGGGCGCAAGGTCGATGCGCCAGGACAGGAGCAGCGCGGAACCCTGGTAGACGCGCTCGAAACCGGCCTCGGAGTTCGAGACGGTTTCGATCGGAGCCCACCACGCGTCGCCGGCCGGCTCCAGGCGACTCTCCAGCGCGATGCCGATCCAGTCGTTGCCCTGCTTGATCGAGTCAATCCCTGAGGCGGACGCGGCCGTGTCGTGCGCCTGCCGCGTTCCGTTGGCCTCGTACCAGGCCGACGGGTTCCCGCCGCCTCCGAGCATCATCAGGGACCATTCCAACCCAAGGCGCGCAACGATCCGTCGGTCGCCCCGGTTGGCGATGGTGATGGCGACCTCGAGCGTGGGTCCATGTGCCGATCCGCCGAGCTCGATCACCTTGGCAACGCTCACCGGGACCGAGACTCCTGCCACGGAGACAGCGGCGTCGGCCACCGTGTCAAGGCGTCCGTCGCTCAACGCCACGATGCTATTCGGCGCATCAATCGCCGTTCCAAGGTCCTCGATCTCACCGGCTCCATAGGTCACCGCCGTCGCATCGACGGGCAGGAATCGAACAAGCCCGGATCGACGCTCATGGTCGTCATAGCGCAGGAAGGCGGCGAGTCCTTCCTCCTTGGCTCGCGCAACCCCATCGATCGAGGCCGTTCCGTCGCCGTCGCTCATCGGGCCACCGTCGGCGCCCAACTCATCGCCCTCGGCACGAAGGATGGCCGCGTGATAGGCCTCCGGCCGTCGACGAAGCACGGACGTGAGCGCATGTCGCACAGCGCGGATATCCCAATCGCCGATGCCGGCGCCCTCATCGAGATCCACCGTCACGACCTGGCCGGCGTCGGCCAGCAGGACCTCGTCCCGGCCATCCAGATCGAGGTCGGCTGTCAGGGCGTGGCGCAGGTCGCCGGCCGCAGCGTCGGCAGTGGCCTCGGCCTCGATGAGCTGACGGAGCGTCGCGAGCCGCAGGTCAGCCAGGTAGATGCCGCCGAACAGGCCGTGCCAGTAGATGTCATTCGACTGGCCGCGTAGCAGGTGGTCGTGCGCCTGGTCGCGTGCTGCGCCGGCAGGAAGCGCGGCGATCTTGGCCGAGACGCGCAGCATCCGCTTGTGGATGTCGTTGACCTCTCGGTACTTGACCTGGAAATTCCGCCATGAGGCTCCGCGCATCCAGCGAGGCTCGGGTCGGCCCTCGGCCTTATCGCGATCGAGGGTCTGCATGAATGACCGACCCTCGTCCGGCATCAGCGCCCAGGCACCCATCTCGGCGTAACTGGCGACCGGAACGTACACCCGCCCGAGGGGTTGGTGGCCGGCCAGCCAATCGGACGAAGTCGTGGTCGCGAGCCAGTCCGCGTTGTCCTCGAGCGCCTCGAAGAACCGATCGACCCAGCGTTCGTCACCCCAGCACAGCCGACCGGTCGAAGGCCACGCGCCGAACTTCTCGCCATCGTCACCCATGGTCCCGAGGCGCGATCCGTCGTCGGTCGCGCTCAGGCGCAGGTGCCCGATGACGTCCTCCACCG
>JAYWFP010000220.1:0-3801 GCA_043778745.1 Chloroflexota bacterium | reverse complement strand
CGATGCTCCAGGCCGCCGATACCGTCGGCGTGTTCCAGGTGGAGAGTCGGGCCCAGATGCAGACCCTCCCGAAATCGAGGCCGGCGAGCCTGGACGATCTCGTCGTGGAGGTCGCGATCATTCGGCCGGGACCGATCCAGGGCAATGCCGTCCATCCGTACCTGCGCCGCAAGCAGGGCCTCGAACCGGTGACCTACCTCCATCCCAGCCTGGAGCCGATCCTGGCCGAGACCCTCGGCGTGATCCTGTACCAGGAACAGGTCATGAAGGTCGCCATCGAGGTTGCCGGGTTCACGCCCGCGGACTCGGATGGATTTCGACGGGCAATGGGCACGTGGCGGTCGACAAGCGAGATGGAGAAGCTCCATCGCCAGTTTGTGGACGGCGCGATGCGCCAGCCCGGGATGGACGAGGAGACCGCCGAGGAATTGTTCCGGCGAGTGGCCGCGTTCGCGAGCTTTGGGTTCGCCAAGAGCCACGCGGCGGCGTTCGCCCGGACCGCCTACGAGTCGAGCTTCCTCAAGCTGTTCTATCCCGCCCAGTTCCTGGTCGGGCTGATCAACGCCCAGCCGATGGGCTTCTACCCGGTCGAGGTGCTGGTCAACGACGCCAAGCGCCACGGGGTGGCGATCCTGCCGGTCGATATCAACGCCTCGTCCTACAAGACGACAACGGAATGGGCGGGACGGCCCGGCTGGGCCCTCGCAGGTGCTGCCGGCGACCCGACGGCGCCTGGCGAGGCGGGACCCCACGATGCTGAGGAGGGCGAGCCGATCCCCGATGGTGCCGGCATCACGGAGCGTCCGAGGCCGGTTCGCAGCTCCGCCTGTTTCAACCCCAAGGCGGCGGCACGGGATCGATGGGCCGCGGAGAGTGCCGTCGGCTGGGGCGTGCGGCTCGGGCTGCATCTGGTGAAGGGGATCGGGGAGCAACACGAGGCGCTCCTGGACCAAGAGCTGTCGAGCGGGCCGTACACGTCACTGGCCGATGTCGTCGAACGGACCGGACTCCCCGAGGAGGTCGTCGAGCGGCTGATCCGGACTGGCGCGCTCGATTCGCTTGGGCGGCCCCGGCGCGAACTGCTGTGGCAGCTGCGTGAAGTGGCGGGGGCGGCGCGGGGACGGGTCGATGGCCAGGCGCTCCGGGTTGCCAAGCAGGCGCGCGGCCGCCGATCCGGGACCGCCGGCCGGCCGTTGGACCTGCGCCTACCGGCCACGGATGCCCCGGATCTGCCGGCCATCACTGAATCGGAACGGGTCGGCGATGCCTATGCGGTCGTCGGGCTTGATGCCCGCCGCCAGGTCGTGTCGCTGTTCCGCCCCGCACTGGACAAACTGGGCGCAGTGACCAACGGGTCCCTCGCGGATCGCCGGACCGGTCCGGTTCGAATCGGTGGACTCGTCGTCACTCGGCAGCACCCGATGACGGCCAAGGGCACGGTCTTCCTGGCCCTCGAGGACGAGACCGGTATGGTCAATGTCACGCTCTGGCCCGATACCTGGGCGCGCCTGCGAGGTGTCGTGCGACGTCACGCATTGCTGCTGATTGATGGTGACCTGCAGCGTGAATCATCGGTGGTGAACGTTGTTGCTCGCGAGGTCAGACCGCTTCCGCCGATGGCGATCAAGACCGCAGGACCCACCGGCCCCGACGGCGTTCGACAGATCGGTCAGGCCGGCATGCGCCGGCTCGGTTGATCAGCGCCCGGACGCGCGCTTGCTCTTTGGTCGCTCGCCGGCACGCTGCCGGGCGCGCTGAGCGCTCGAGAAGGCGAGGAACCGGCGATACCACGCAGCCCCGGCCGCGAAGACGATGCCGGACAGCGGTCCAAAGGCAATCGCGGAGAGCACCAGCTCCTGCTGCCGTGCCGCACTCACGGGGTCCCCAGTGAGTGCCGGGAGAGCGCTGTAGACGAAGATCGAGTAGCCCACCACATCGATCACCGCGACGAGCAACCCGAGGAGGTAACTCGCTCGCTTGGCGAAGAACCCGGCGATGAAGATCGGTGCCATCGCGGGCGGCAGGACCATGAGTTGGAAGAACAGCCCGGCGGCCGGGTTGGTCGGGGCAACGATGAGTGCGCCAACACCTACGACCACCAGGGCCGCCGGCACGAGGAATGCCCGCGTTCGAAGTAGCCAGGGCAGGGCCGCGATGTCCGCCCGGATATCAGGCCGATGGAACGCCGTTCGGAGCGAATCGGTGAAGCCCAGTGGCCGAGCCGCATTCACGGGACGAGCTGAGGCTCGAAACGGCCCGCTGCCCCCTGAAAGGACATTCGGGATGGGCTCCTGATCGTCAGAGTCCATCGAACTGGGGTCGTCGTGGGTGATGCGGTACCGGCGACGGGCGTCGGCGCGGTCGGTGCGCTTGGCACGGGCCACGGGGTCTCCTCGCAAGTGGTGTGTGGTGATCCGGCGGTCACTCCGGTGGTGGGAGGGCATCGTACGCGGATCGGCACGGCCCTGCCGAGCCCCGCCGATCGCATTCGGCAGATTGTAGTCACGTGGCCGCCGCAATCCGCGGTCAAGTGGCGGCCAATCGCCGGTAGATCGACCGGTGAACCCGAACAAACCGGCCGACAATCTGGACCGTGTACAACGGTGTGGCCGCTCCGCTGTCAATTTCGCCGTCATTCGCCGCCAGTCAGTCCCGCCCGTCGCTCCCCGCCTCAGCCCGTGAACCCGCCCGCCCGGAGGTCGATCGGTGGAACGCATTCGTGGCGCGGCTGCGGCCGTGCTCCTGCTCTTCCTGCTTGCCACAACCGCGGCATTGGCGGCCGTAACGCCCATGCTTCAGGCCGCGGGAGTGGCGGCCAGCGTCTCGTGGCCCGTGTCGACCCTTGTCGTGTCCGAGGTCCAGACAGGCGGAGCCTCTGCGTCTGACGAGTTCGCCGAAATTTCCAACGTCGGATCAGCCGACGTCGACCTGAGCGGCATGGAACTCGTCTACGTGACCTCGACCGGCGGTACGGTGACAAGGAAGGCGAGTTGGGCCGCGCCGCTCACGCTGGGCCCGGGTCGCCACCTCGTCATCGCAAACACGGTGGGCGCCTACGCCTCGATTGCGAATGCCGTTTACTCGGGCGGTCTGGCCGCAACCGGCGGCGCCGTGGTCCTGCGCGTGATCGGGGGAGCACCGATCGACGCGGTCGGCTGGGGCGATGCCACGAACGCGTTCGTCGAGGGCGCAACGGCCTCCGCTCCGGGCGCGGGCCAAAGCATCGAACGACGCCCCGGTGGTCTCGCCGGGAACACGACCGACACCAACAACAATGCGTCAGATTGGTTCGTCCAGGCGGCACCGAACCCGCAGAACCTCGCTGCGCCGCCGGTGCCCGCCCCAGCTCCGTCAGCGCTCGCAACCCCCCAGCCCACGCCGAGCCCCGGGGCTACGGCCTCACCCCAGCCGAGCCTCGAGCCGTCACCGGGCCTCACGCCTGCGCCGACACCCGTGCCAACTCCAGCGCCGACGGCGATCCCGTCGCCTGTGTCCTCGCCTGAGACCTCGCCGACGCCGACGCCGACCGCAGATCCGACGCCGACCGCAACGCCGAGTTCCGCGCCCTCGCCGACGCCCTCACCCTCGCCGATACCGACGCCAAGTCCCACTGCGGCACCATCACCCACTCCGGTACCATCACCCTCGCCGACGCCGACCGCAACGCCAAGTCCTTCTCCGGCGCCGTCACACTCGCCGGCACCAAGTCCCCCTCCGGCGCCATCACCCTCGCCAACACCCGCGCCCACAACTCCTCCGATGTCGATCAGCGAGGCCCGGGCCACCCCGATCGGCACGACC
>JAYWFP010000219.1:0-3824 GCA_043778745.1 Chloroflexota bacterium | reverse complement strand
TTCCCGTGGCGATGGGCGTGCTCTACCCGGCGTTCGGGGTCACGCTGAACCCGGCGCTCGCCGCGGGCGCGATGGCGCTCTCGTCCGTGTCCGTCGTGACGAACTCACTCCGACTCCGGACTGTGGACGTCCGGCCCGGGCACGTGCGCGCCTTGCGGCGCGGCCCGCTCGGGCTCCTGCGCGACGGGGCGTTCCTGATTGTCATCGGGGTGATCGCCCTCGCGGTCGCGGGCGGCGTCCTCGCTGCGGACCGGGCGCTCGATTCGAGCAGCCGGCAGGTGGCCGTAACCGCGTCCTCCTTCCGGTTCTCGACGCCGGACCTGACGATCCGGGCCGGCAAGTGGGTCGTCGTGACCTTCATGAACGACGACCCTGTCGTTCATGACTGGAGCGTCGAGGGCCTCGCCAACGTCGACGTCCCGGCGCGACCGGGCCAGACCGCGAAACTGCGCTTCGTCATCGACACACCCGGCACCTATCAGATCCTGTGCACGATCCCCGGGCACGCCGAGGCGGGGATGGTGGGGACGCTCGTGGTGACCGCGCCGTAGGCGCTCCGAAAATCGCGCTCGGGATCAGTGCGTGGTGGCGCTCTCCCGACGCGTATCGACGCGACCCGCATGTGCCGCTTCCCAGGCATCGAGCGCGGGCAGCTTGCCGAGCAGGTAGCCCATCTCGTCGGTGCCCCGGAGCAGCATCAGCTTGGAAAACGGGTCAATCTCGAAGTCGATCGTCGTCCCATCCGGGAGCAGGATGCCCTGCTCGGCCAGATCGAATGTCAACTCGGCGTTTGGGTTTGCCTCGATGATCGTGAACAACCGAGCATGGGTAGCCGGATCGACGACGACCGGCACGACGCTGTTCTTCAGCGCGTTGCCTCGGAAGATATCCGCGAACCCGGTGGAGATGACGGCCCGAATGCCCCACGCCTCGAGCGCCCAGGGCGCGTGTTCGCGGGATGAGCCCGTCCCGAAGTTGGCCCCGACGAGGAGGATGTTCCGGCCGGCCATCCCCGGCTGGTCCAGGACGAAGGGCGGATCCTTGAGCGAGCCGTCTTCCTCGAATCGCCAGTCCCGAAAGAGCACGTCGGCGAGACCGGCCTTGTCCGTGATCTTGAGGTAGCGCGCGGGGACCACCTGATCCGTGTCCACATTCTCAGCGTGGAGTGGGACGACCTTCGAGGTGAAGCTTCGGAACGGCTCGGCCATGGTCAGCGCCCCCCGATCCCGGACGTGGCTTCGATGCCGGGGAGCAGGCGCGGGTCGGCGACGACACCCGCGATGGCCGACGCAGCGGCCGTCAGCGGCGAGGCGAGGAACGTCCGGCCGCCCTTGCCCTGGCGCCCCTCGAAGTTGCGATTGCTGGTCGAGACCGCGTACTGGCCCGGCTTGAGCTGGTCGCCGTTCATCGCGATACACATCGAGCAGCCGGCCTCGCGCCAGTCGGCGCCGGCGGCGCGGAAGATCTCGTGGAGTCCCTCGGCCTCGGCCTCGCGCTTTACCTCGTCCGACCCGGGCACGATCATCATCTTGACGTTCGGCGCGACCCGGCGACCCTTGAGCGCGGCGGCGGCGAGGCGCAGATCGCTGATCCGGCCATTCGTGCAGCTCCCGATGAACACGACGTCGACCGGCTGGCCAAGAATCGCCTGTCCCGGCGTCAGGTTCATGTACTCGAGGGCGCGTTCAAGGGCGCGTCGCTGAGCCGGGTCGGCCGCGGCGGCCGGATCCGGGACGCGGCCGCTGATCGGGATGCCCATCCCCGGGTTGGTCCCGTAGGTGACCATCGGTTCGAGCGTCGAGGCATCGATGACGATCGACTTGTCGTAGGTCGCGCCATCATCCGTTGGCAGGGTCCTCCAGCGGGCCACGGCCTCATCCCAGGCCGCCCCCTTCGGCGCGTGCGGGCGCCCCTTGAGGTACGCGAAGGTCGTCTCGTCCGGCGCGATGACGCCGGCTCGTGCCCCACCCTCGATGCTCATGTTGCAGATGGTCATCCGCTGTTCCATCGTCATGGCGCGGATCGCCTCACCGCGGTACTCGAAGACGTGGCCCGTCCCGCCTGCGATCCCGATACGGGCAATCAGGGCGAGGATGATGTCCTTGGCCCCGACGCCCGGCGCGAGGGTCCCGTCCACCCGGACTTCGTAGGTCTTCGGCTTGCGCTGGAGCAGCGCCTGCGTGGCGAGGACCATCTCCACCTCGGACGTCCCGATCCCGAAGGCGAGCGCACCGAACGCGCCGTGGGTACTCGTGTGGGAATCCCCGCACACGATCGTCATGCCCGGCTGGGTCAGGCCCAGCTGCGGACCGATGACATGGACGATGCCCTGACTTGGGCTGCCGATCCCGTGGAGCGGGATCCCGAACTCGCGGCAGTTCGTATCCAGTTGCTGGACCTGGGCCGCGGCCATCGGGTCCAGGAAGGGGAGACCTCGCGGCGTCGTCGGGACCGAATGGTCGGCCGTGGCGACCGTCCGTTCGGGATGGCGAACCGTGAGCCCGCGCTGCCGCAGCCCGGTGAATGCCTGCGGGCTCGTGACCTCGTGGACGAGATGGAGATCGACGGCAAGAATGCTGGGCGCACCCGGATCCTCGGCGACGACATGGTCGGTCCAGATCTTCTCGACGAGTGTTCGAGGGTCTGCGGTTTCGGATACGGACACGGTTGTTGCTCCGGCGGCTGATTTCGACGCGAGGATCGGAAGGGTACCAGTCGATCCGTCGCCAGGCCCTCAATGGTGCGAGCGTTCCGCTCATGACCGCGGTCTGACCCGTGACCGCTCCGCCCATCGAGTGCACGGATCCTCGATAACGCGGCGGGATACGACGTGCCGAAGGTCCCCTTGCTGCCCCGTACGAACGGGGCGGTGCCCTTTGGTAGGGCGGAGGGTACAACAGGCAGGGTCATCGAAACGGCCACAGAGGAGCCGGTGTTTGTTCATTCGAATGCGAGCGAAGTGGGGGCGCGAGACCCTCCGAACAGAGACTGCCACCGGCCCCGATTCGGCGGGCCAGTCGACGCGCGCTCACGGCCGGTCACTCGGGCCGATTCATCCGGCCGTCAAGGTCTGGACGCTGACCGGCCTCCTCGCGCTCGTCGCGGCCGTGATCTACTTCAGTGCGCTGCAGGATGTGCCATCGCCGCCCAACGGGTGGATCCCCTGGCTCGTTTTCGCCGTTGCATTTGCGCTTGCCGAACTGAAGGTCGTCGACGTTCACTTTCGGCGGGAGACACACTCGTTTTCGCTGAGTGAGTTCCCGGCGGTCATCGGGTTCTTCCTCCTGTCGCCCACCGACTACCTGCTCGCCGTCTTTGTCGGTGCCGGCCTCGCGCTCCTGGTTCAGCGCCGCCAACGCCTGATCAAGACGGTGTTCAATCTCGCGAACTTCGTCTGCATCGCCGCGGTTTCACTCCTGATCGTCAATTCCCTGGCGCGAATCGACGGGGTACCGGGCCCCCAGGAATGGGCGATCGCGTTCGTTGCCACCACCACCGCAACCGTCATCGGTGCCATGACCATCGCCCTCGTCATCACCCTGTCCGGCGGGGCTCCACAGTTCGAGAAGCTGCCAGAGATGATCCGGTTCGGGAGCATGGTCTCGTTCGCGAACACGAGCCTTGCGCTCCTTGCGGTCGTGATCATCCAGACGAATCCGAGCCTGCTGTGGTTGATGGCGCTGCCGTTGTTCATCGTGTTCGTCGCGTACCGCGCCTATCTTTCCGAACGCGAGAAGCATGAGCGACTCGAGCTGCTGTACCAATCGTCACGGATCCTCCAGCACTCGCCGGAACTCGACTCCTCACTCGTGGCGATCCTCGAC
>JAYWFP010000218.1:0-3838 GCA_043778745.1 Chloroflexota bacterium | reverse complement strand
AGCTCGGGGAAGTGGCCGCGGAGGCCACCGACCCGGACATGCTTGCGGTCCTCGCCCGGACCCCGCGGATCCTCCTGGAGACATCCCTCTTTCCCTATCAGGCAGGAGCCACCTTCGTGGCCCAGCTCCAGGCGGAGGGTGGGTATCCGTCAGTCAACGCGGCCTACAAGGATCCGCCGACCACGACCGAGCAGATCCTGCACCCGGGTGGCGCACCCGCCGCCCTGGTGCCGATCAAGCCCGCGATCCCGGCCGATCTCGCCGCGCAGTTCGGCGCGGGATGGACCGCGACTGCACAGGACACATTCGGGGAGCTGCAGACGCGGGTATGGTTGCGCGAAGGCGGCGTGGCAGGTGACATTGCGCGCCTGGCGGCCGAGGGCTGGGGCGGCGATCGCCTCGTCCTCATGGACGGTCCTGGGGTCGCCACCGCGGCAGTCTGGACGACTGCATGGGACAGCGTCGCCGATGCTCAGGCCTTCGAGTCCGCAGCACGAACCGCGATCGCCGGGGCGCACCTCGACGCGCTCCTGTCGAGTGCCGGTTCGCGGGTGGCGCTGGTCATCCGTTCCGCCGCAACCCCAACGGACGCCACGCTTCATGCCGTTCTCAGCGGGTTGCTTCTCCGGGGACCCATCGTCGACTGACGGGCCTCGCCTCGAACTCGCGACATCGAATCTCGAATTCGCTACATCGAATCCGGCGCGGAGATCCCGAGGAGCCCGAGGGCGTTGGCGAGGGTCACCTGGGTGGCCTCGACCAGGGAAATACGGCGGGCCGAGGTGATCGGATCCGCGGTATCCACGACCTTCGCATCCCGGTAGAAGGCATGGAACGCGGTCGCCAGTTCCGTGGCGTAGGTGGTTACACCCTGCGTCTCCTGCCCGGCGGCGGCGTCTTCGATGACCTCGGGGTAGCGAACCACGACGCGTGCCAGGACACCTTCGGGCCCACCGGTGGCCACGCCGATCAGATCGTGGGCGGCACCCAGGCCGACCTCTCGGGCCTTCCGCAGGATCGACGCGATCCGCGCGTGGGCGTACTGCACGTAATAGACCGGGTTCTCATTCGACTGCTTCTTGGCAAGCTCGATGTCAAAGTCGATGTTCATGTGCGCGCCACGACTCGCGAAAAACCAGCGAGCCGCGTCGACGCCGATCTCGGACAGGAGCTCGTCAAGGGTCACGAAGTTGCCGGCCCGCTTGGACATCGAGACCTCGACACCATCGCGGACAAATCGAACCCAGCCGGTGAGGATCATCTCAACCGCGGCCTTGTCGAAGCCCATCGCCTCGGCCGCGTTCCGGACTCGCGCGACCGTCCCGTGGTGGTCGGCGCCCCAGATGTAGATCAGGTGATCGAAGCCGCGGCTGAACTTCTCGGTGACATACCCGAGATCCGAGGCGAAGTACGTCGGCTCGCCGTTGGAGCGGATGACCACACGATCCTTGTCGTCGCCGTAGGTGGTCGAGCGGAACCACAGCGCGCCGTCCTGCTCGTACAGGTGCCCGGATCCCCGCAGCCGCTCGATGGCCCGTTCGACCCAGCCCTGCGTGTGAAGGCTCGCCTCGGTCGTCCAGACATCGAAGTGCACGCCCAGGGTCGCCAGCGAGGCCTCGATGCCGGCCCGGATCTGCTCCGATGCCCAGCGGCCTGCTGACCATGCGGCGTCCTCGCCGTCGGCGCCGGTTGGGGCAAGGGCGCTGTCGGGAATGGCGTCTGCAAGCGCCGCCACGTAGTCGCCGTGATAGCCGTCCTCGGGGATGGGCTGACCCTCGCGCACGGCGACCACGGATGCGCCCAGGTTCCGAACCTGCGCCCCGGAATCGTTGAAGTAGTACTCGCGCGTCACCCGTTGGCCACCAGCCTCGAGAACGCGGCACAGGAGATCTCCGGCGAACGCTCCGCGTGCATTGCCAATCGTCAACGGGCCTGTGGGATTCGCCGACACGAATTCGACGTTGACGTGACGCGGTTGCCCAGCCGATACCCGGCCCCATAGCCCCGAGGTCTCGAGCGCTCGACCGACCATGGCCTCGAGTGGGCCGTCAGCGATGCGGAGGTTGATGAATCCAGGTCCAGCGACGCTGGCCGTGGTGATCACCGCGGCGGGATCGGATGCGGCGTTGGCCTCGAGCGACTCGGCGATGGCCGCGGCGATCGTCGGAGGTGCCATCCGCAGTGGCCGCGCGAGCCGAAGGGCGAGGTTGGTCGCGAAATCTCCGTGGTCCGGACTTGCCGGCCGCTCAACGTCGACATCGATCGTCTCCGGCCCGGACGGAAGCGTGCCACGCACGACCGCATCGGCCCACGCGGCGCGGACCGCGTCGCGGACCAGGCTGCGAATCGTTGAAGCTGCGTCGAGGGCTTCGAGCGAGGACATGTGGGCAATGGTAGCCGCGAGCCGGGACGCGGGCGCCGAGCTGCCGCGCCCCAAGGCCGGTCATGTCGGGTGGTGCTTGCGTGCGCCGCTCGTCGAATCCGGTCCCGTGTGGTTCGGGGACGTTGAGGCCGGTCTGGTGCGAATTATCCCAGTACCAATTGGCGGTTTGCGGCCGTACTATTTGGGGTGCATTCATGGCCGCGAATTGTGGCCGAGCACAAATCAGGCGCTCCTGGCGCAATCGCGTCGGGAGCATAGGAGGTAGAGGGTCATACCTCTACGCTTCGGGGGAGGCATCGCATGACGGGTCTCGGAATCGTGACGCAATTGGGCAGTCGATCTCGCAGGGGATTGACCCTCGCGTTGATCGCCATCTTTGGGCTGTCGTTGCTCCTGCAGTCGGCAGCCGCCTTGTCTCCGGCGACGGCCCTCGGGGCCCAGGAAGGCGTCTGCGGCGTGACGCCGCTCGACCTTGAAATCATCATCGACAACTCGAGCAGCATGAATACCGGCTCACCGTCCAGGCTCACCCGAGCCAAGGCTGCCGCGATTCAGCTGATCAATGACCTCGACGCCAACGGTGGCGTCGGCACGGGAGGCCTGCATCGCGTGGCGGTGACGACGTTCGGCGGAACGACGGCAGAGGCCCTCGCGACCCCGCCGGACGCGCGCTGGCTCTCGAGCGCCGCAAGCCTCGCGAGCAGCATCGCCTCGATCACGACGAGCGTGGGCACGCCACTCAAGACGGGCGTCCTTGCTGGGGCTCTGGATCTCGCAACCAACAGCCGACCGGCTCCCGCGCGGCACATCCTGGTGCTCATTTCGGATGGCAAGCCGCATCCGGCGGCAACCGAGACACCGAGCGCCGGAGATGTCGCCACGTATCTTGCATCCGCCGACGAAGCGTTCTCGATCGGGATCGATCTTGACACGGCGCTGATGGCAAGCCTGGCCTCTGATGCCAGCCACTATTTCCCGCTGAGCGCGGCATCCCAGCTGCCGGCCGCGTTCGCGGCGATCTACCAGAAGATCGCATGCCCGGGCATCGGGCTTGTGAAGTCCGCTTCTCCAACGACCTACAAGGTCGCCGGTGATGTCATCACCTACACGTACGTCGTCTCCAACACCGGCAACACGGACCTCGCCGAACCCGTCACGGTCACCGATGACAAGGCCACCGTGACCTGCCCAGCCGGGGACCTGCTCATCGACGCCTCGATGACCTGCACGGCGACCTATGTCATCACCGCGGCCGATGTCAACGGGCAATCGGTCACCAACACCGCCCAGGCGCATGCCGATGGCATCGACTCAAACGAGGCCACCGCAACCGTGACGCTCGTTCCGACGCAGTCGGTCCTGAGCGAGACCTCACCGCCCACGCTTCGGCCCACACTTCCGCCCACCGACACCATCGACAGCGATGCAGGATCGAGCACCCCTGGCTTCGGCCAG
>JAYWFP010000217.1:0-3841 GCA_043778745.1 Chloroflexota bacterium | reverse complement strand
AACAACAGGACGGGCTGAACGACGAGGCCCGGATCGTTGCCCTCATACAGATGGAATCGGCCCTGGAGCATGACCACGGGTCGACCGGCAAGTCGACCAAGAAGCAGCCGCCCGACATGTCCGGGGGCCGTCGCCGCGGGCCAGCCGGGTAGGTCCGAGAACGGAACCGCGACGGCATCATCGAGATCGTCGGCGAGCCCGCTGAGCCCCGAGCCGAGCACAATACCCACGGTCGGAACCAATTCGGAACGGGTCCGTATGGCCGCTTCGAGAAGGTCGAGATGGTCTCGCTGATCTGCAGGGCCGATCCGGGCGTGCGGACGATTCATGGGATGCCGTGGATCACGCGGGCCTCACGATCTGCGTTCAGGGGCGACGAGCGGGGCCCGCGAGCTTCTGTCGCCCGCCCGAAGTATGGCCACCGGGATGTCGATCGCGTCCAGTCGGGCGGCCAACCCGGGAACGGACGCAGAGGACAATCGCCATCGGGTAATGAAGCGCCCGAAGCGACCGGTCCGAAACGTGGTTCCCTTGATGCAATCTCGGTCACCTCGTCACTTGACGGCCCCTTCGGGCAAGGCCAACTCTAGTCGGCGCGCCGTCGGACCATCAAGGCAGTTATCCACGAATCGGCAGCGTCCTCCCGTCGCCGTTTCCACGAGTTTTCGACACCTGTGGACCACCTGTGGAAAACCCTTGTCGCGAGGAACCTGCGATGGCTTGGCCCGGTTGGCGACGCGGTTCCGCCGCGGCGACGTGGTTCGGCCTTGGCGACGTGGTTCCGCCTTGGCCGTTGCTGCCCTTCCTAGCTGCGGGATCCCATGCGGCCCGAGCGCTTGAGGCTTCGGGCGACGAAGATGACCCCGACTGCACCGAGGGTCGCGATGACGATGCTCTCGACATTGATCCCGTCGACGGATCCCATCTTCAGCAGGCTGGTCGCGACGAAGCCGCCAACGATGGCGCCGACGATCCCGAGGCCGATCATCATGAGGAGTCCTTCGCTGGACCCCATGAGCTGGCTGGCGATGAATCCGGCGATCGCGCCGACGACAATCCAGGCAACGAATCCCATGGTCTCTGCTCCATCTGCTGCGGTGGCCACGACGCGTCGAGCTGTCAGGAGTTCCCGCGACGACGGTCAGGTCGGCCGCTGAGCGTGACGCCCGGGCCCGAGTTTCGCCCGACGGCAGACCCGTGTCATGACGGACTTGTCATTCCGGAACGGGCCGAGGTACGATGGCGCCGTGGTCGATTCGGGGAACCCGACGCCGGTCCGGCTCACGAGCAGAGGTCGTCACCTGGTGAACGCTGACACTGGGGAAGCGCGGAGAGCGCTCGTGCTGCACGAGCGCCAGCTCGTGGTCGACCTCATCCAACTCACCCTGAACCACGGGATGTTCATCGTCCGCTCTGCAGCGAACCTCGGCGACGCGGAGGCGATCCTCAATGAGGAACGCCCCCATCTCGCGGTCGTCGACATGGATCATGACGACAGCACCGGACTCCTCGCCCGACTGGGCGTCTCCGGAGCCCTGACCCGGAGCGTGACACCCGTGCTCGGCTTGACCCGGCGCGGGGATCTCAAGACGAAGCTTCGCGCTTTCGATCTCGGCGTCGACGACATCCTCACCATGCCGTTCTCGCCGGAGGAGCTCCTCGCTCGGGCGATCGTCATTAGCCGTCGCGCGACCGGTATCGACCGACCGATCGTTCCAACGATCCGGCTCGGCGAGATCGAGATCGACATCGTGAACCGGCAGGTCCGCGCCGGGCAGTCGATCGTCCATCTCAGCGGGATCGAGCAGAGCCTCCTGTACCTCCTCGCCAGCCGCAACGGGCGCGTTGTGTCCCGTGATGACATCCTCGACGCCATCTGGGGCACCGACTTCGTGGCCGAGAGCAACATCGTCGACCGTCATATCCGGAGCCTCCGGATCAAGCTCCAGAACGACTACCGACATCCGCGCTTCATCGCGACCGTCCCCGGGCAGGGATATCGATTCATCCCGACGTTCTCGAATGCAGGCTGGGCCGGGGAGCGCGCAGGGACCTCCTGATCCCCCGAATTTGCATACATGACGGTTCGTCATGACAGGTCGTCATGACAGACGTTCGCAGTGCCCGCACCGTGCGGATCACGAGGATGTCGTCCGCGCGCGGGTCGATGCCTCCCTCAAACGCCAGGTGGGTCTGTCTCTGGGGGATGGGTCCGCCTGGTCGTTCTTCCCACGGCAACGGGCACGAGCGGCCCGCCAGCGCTGGTGCGGGGCCTTCAGCCGCCGACGGCGAACATCTCGATGCGCGGGAGGCGACTCGTCGCCTCGGTTCGCAGCTCGGAGTAGCGATCGGTCCGCGTGCTCCACACTCGCTCGAGGATCGCCCGGACGTCATCGTCCGTCGCCCCCGCCCGAAGCGGGCCGCGCAGGTCCGTCCCGACGGCGCTGAAGAGGCACGTGTACAGCTTGCCATCGGCTGACAGGCGCGCCCGGGTGCAGTCGCCACAGAACGGCAGCGTGACCGAAGCGATGACGCCGATTTCTCCGCTACCGTCCAGATATCGCCAGCGGTTCGCGACCTCGCCGCGATAGGTCGGAGCCACGGCCTCGAGCGGCATCTCCGCATCGATCGCGGCGATGACCTCGCTCGCGGCGACGACATCGTCGACCCGCCAGCCATTGGCAGTTCCAACATCCATGTATTCGATGTAGCGGAGCACGAGGCCCTCGTCGCGGGCCCATCGAGCCATCGGCACGATGCTGTCCTCGTTCTCGCCTCGCTTCACCACCATGTTCACCTTGATCGGCGCAAGACCCGCCGACCGAGCGGCGGCGATGCCATCGAGAACCCGGGTGACCGGGAAGTCCACGCCGTTCATCCGCCGAAACGTCGCATCATCGAGGGAGTCGAGGGAAACCGTGATCCGGTTGAGGCCTGCGCCCGCCAAAGGACCGGCCAGGGGGCGCAGCGCGGAGGCGTTCGTGGTCAGCGTCAGGTCGACCGCCTCACCATCCGGCGTTCGCAGCTCAGCCAGCATCGCAATCAGGTCGGGGAGCGCCTTCCGAATGAGCGGCTCGCCGCCGGTGATCCGCAGCTTGTGCACGCCGAGGTCGACGGCGATCGCCGCGAGGCGGCGGATCTCCTCGTAGGTCAGGACCTCGGCATGCGGCAGGAAGGCGTAGTCCCGCCCGAAGACCTCGGCCGGCATGCAATAGGTACAGCGAAAGTTGCACCGATCCGTGACCGAGATTCGGAGGTCGCGCAGGGCTCGACCACGAGTATCGAGCAGGCCCGGACGGCCGTCGAACGGAGCGCCGGCCAGCCGGGTCGACGAGGACGAGTCGGTATGCATGGCTGGGATCGTACGACGCCCGTCCGATCCGTGGCGCTGACCCGCCTCGGAGATCGGCATCCCGCCCTCGGGACCGGTACCTCTGGGCCTGCTGGCTGGTACGACTAGCCGACTGCCGCCGCGCACCACGCCAGTCACGATGCCCACAGCCACAGACCCATACCCACTGTGAGGAAATCGAGATCATGGCCACGACAGAACAGCGCTCCGGATTTCGGCTCCCCTGGACTGCCGATTCGCAGACAATCAAAGATGCTGCCGCACCCGACGAGGAAACCCTCGGGTCCGTAGCCGAGCCTGAAGCTGAAACGGATCCGGCCATGGATTCGGCGGATGATTTGATGATCGGGGAGGACACCGTGCGGGATACCTTCGTCGCCAACCTGGCAAGTCGTGCCGGGTGGGATGCACCTGAGGCGGTGGACGCGGTGCCTGATGCTGATGGATCCCTCATTCCGGTCGAGACGACCGACCGCCGATATGAAGCCG
>JAYWFP010000216.1:0-3853 GCA_043778745.1 Chloroflexota bacterium | reverse complement strand
CTTGCCGGATGTTGATGCTCTCGAGGATCCCCAGTCCGGCAGCCATGCTGATCAGCGATGCACCCCCGTGGGTGATGAATGGCAACGGGATGCCGGTGATCGGCATGATCCCGATGACCATCCCGACGTTGACGAAGAGCTGAAACACGATCATCGCGCCGAGCCCGGCCGCAAACATCGTTCCGAATGGATCTCTCGATCTCCAGCCGCTGGCGATGACCCGCCAGATCAAGGCGATGAACAGCCCGATGACCACCATTCCGCCGATGAACCCGAGCTCTTCCGCCAGGATCGCGAACACGAAGTCGGTGGTCTGAACGGGCAGGAAGTCGAGCTGGTTCTGGGTGCTGTTGGTGAGGCCCTTGCCGAACCAGCCGCCCGATCCAACGGCGATCTGTGATTGATACAACTGGTAGCCGGCTCCACGGATGTCGGACAACGGGTCCAGGAATGACGTCAGCCGCTCCTTCTGGTAGTCGAGCAGCACAGACGTCCAGATGAACGGAAGAGCGGACAGGATCCCGAGTCCGAGGGCACCGAGCCATCGAAGGCTTGCCCCACTCAGGAAGAGCATTCCGACGAGGATTGCACCGAAGACCAGGGATGTTCCGAGATCGGGCTGAAGGAGCACCAGGACCCACGGCGGCCCGGCCAGCACGCAGGCTCCGAGGATGCTCCAGACCGAGTTCATCCTCCCGCGTCGCGCGGCGAGGAAGTTCGCGAGGATCACGATCATGAGGATCTTGGCGAGCTCCGAGAACTGGAACTGGAGTCCCAGCAGGGGGATCCATCGTGAGGAGCCGCCAACGCCGGTCCCAACCGCGAGCGTCATGACGAGCAGTCCGATCTGGACGCCGTAGAGCGGCCAGGCGAGCGTCTTGAGCCAGCGGTAGTCGAAGGCCGTGGCCGCGATGAAGACCACGAGCGCGATCGACGTCCAGAGAAGCCCGCGAAGGAACACGGAGCCGCTCACCAGGGCGCCGTCGCCGCCCGCGACGCTGTTGCTGTAGGCCATCGCCAGACCGAAACAGGTCAACACCACGGCATAGGTGGCAATTTGAAGATCGAATGCACGCCAGATCGTCCCGATCGAGCGGGAGCCCCAATCGGATACGGAAGCCTCGCGTGTGTTGATCGCGCCCATCGCGCCTCTCAGTTCGACTCGTAGAAGTTGCCGCGCTTGAGGAGATCGAAGTTCCGATAGTCCTTCTTGATCCCATAGTGAAGCTGGAGGTAGTACTTGACGATCTCGGTGGCGGCGTTGCCCTTCGTTCGGGAGTCGTAGGCGAAGGCGAGGACCACGAGATCCGAGTCCGTACGGGTTACAGCCTTGAACCCATTGGGATCCTTGGCCGTGACCGCAGGGTTCTTCGGGACGAAGGCGACGAACCAGGAGTGGAACGGAAGCCGGCCCTGTGCGTCGCGCGTCCCGAACTCTGCGGTGCCCGACTTCCCGGCCACCACGATCGGCAGGTCGACCAGGTTGTACGTGTGGCGAAGCACGACGACGTTCCGGGATGCCTGGCGCATCGTTTCGAGCACCGACGGTGCGACATCGAGCTGGCGGATCACCTCCGGCTGGAACTCGCGCACGATCCGCCCGGTCGCGTCCTTGATGCCCCGGACGACCTGCGGCCGGTACAGCGTCCCGCCGTTCGCCAATGCGGCGTACGCATTGATCAGCTGGATCGGGGTGGCCACGTCGTAGCCCTGTCCGATCCCTGCCTGGAACACCTCTCCGGGGAAGATCTCGGCTCCGAGCGTGTCGAGCTTCCACTGGTTGGATGGAACCGTGCCCTTGACTTCGCCCGGCAGGTCGATGCCGGTCCGGGATCCGAACCCATACTGGTTCGCCCAGTACGCCAGCCGGTCGATGCCGAGCATCGCCGCGATCTGGAAGAAGAACGTGTCGCTCGAGTGGCCGAAGCCGCACATGATGTTGCACTTGCCCCAGCCGCGTCGGTTCCAGTCGTAGTATTTCGTGTCCCCGATGGTCAGGAACGCCTGGGTGAGCAACTCGGTCGACTTCCGGATCTTCCCGTCGGCCAGCGCTCCCGTTCCGCCGACGAGTTTGTACGTGGAGCCGGGTGGAAAATGCTCCGCAATGGCGTGGTTCGTGAGGGGCTTGTCAGGATTGTCGAGCAATTTCGCGTAGTCCGCGGTGCTGATCCCGTGCGCGAACAGGTTGTCGTCGTAGGTCGGGAGGCTGACCATAGCCAGCACTTCGCCGGTCTGGGGGTTCATGACGATGACCACGCCGCGCTTCAGGCCGGCCAATGACATGCCCCATGTCAGGGCCTTTTCGGCGTCCTGCTGCTCCTTGACGTCGATGGTGAGGTCGAGGGAACTCCCGGCAACGGGCTCCCTGACCGTCTGGAGGATCTGCAGCTTTCTTCCGGAGGCGTCCTTCTCCACCAACTCGACGCCGTAGGTACCTCGCAAAGCCGATTCGTACTGGGCCTCGACGCCGGCCTTGCCGATCAGATCGTCCGGAAGGTAGCCGGAGGAGCCGAGCGCATCGAGCTGCGTTCGATTGATCGGAGCCGTGTACCCGATGATCTGACCGAGGAGTGCCCCTTCCGTGTACTCCCGCCGCGATTCGACGACGACCTCCGTGCCGGGGAGGTCCAATCGCGACTCGGCGATGAAGTTCGCGACCTTCTCGTCGACGTCGGTCGCGATGCGGACGAGATCGAATCGCGAGCCCGGGTTCGAGTCGATCGCGATGTTGATGTCGGCTGTGTCCATCCCGAGCAGTGCGGCGAGGCGCTGTACGACGTCGGCCCGTTGGCCCTCGGGCAGGTCGGCCGGGCGGATCTTGACCGTGTATGACGGCACGTTGGCAACGAGTGGCACCCCGTTTCGATCGTAGATGACGCCACGAATGGACTCGATCGGTTGAGCGACTGCCCGATTGGCCTCCGCGAGGGTCACGAATTGACCGTTGCTGGCCACCTGGAGCATGAATAGCCGCACGCCGAGCACAGTCGAAAGAATGGCAACCACCAGCCCGAACACCATGAAACGGATCGGGGACCGGGGATCGGCGGTCGGCTTCCCCCCGATGCCGACGGTGTCGGCGCTCACCAGTCCACTCGTTCTTCGGTCCGGTATCGATCCCGGATTGAGAGCGCCAGGGGCCCGAAGATCAAGCCGAGCACGGCGTCATATGTCGCGCCAGGCATGAACGAGGCGATCGGGTCGGCCACGGTGACCGGCGGTCGAATGGCGGCGATAAGGCCGAAGACGATCGTTGAATACACGAGGCTCACGATAGGGACGGCGATCACAGGTGCCAGTGGACGAATGCGGATGAACGTGCGTGCGATCAGGACGGTCAGGCCAACCGCAACGACCAGTGCAAAGACCGAGGTCCCGAGAGGCCGCGCTGCGAGACTGTCGAGCATCAGGCCGCCGATCAGTGCCCAGGCCAACCCTGCTTCAAGCCGGGTGGCGATGGTCCAGATGACTCCGAACACGAGCACGGGATGGGGGTGAGCGTCTCCGACTCGAAGGTACGGAACGACGCTCAATTCAACAAGGGCGGCGACCGTCGCTCCAATCGCGGCGAGTAACAGGGTCATCAGGCGACGTCGATCCTCGGCGTGCCGGCCAGGAGTCGAAGCGGAAGCTGAACCCGCGTTCACCACAGACGGACGGCCGGGCCGCGTCCGAGGCGCAGTATCCCACGGGTCTGCCTGGTGAGCAACGGACGCGAACGTCCAACTTCCGTCCCTGGCGCGCCATGTTGGATTCGCCCCACCTTCGGAACTGTTCGCCCCACCTCCGGAACTGGATGTTTCACGTGAAACACCATCCGCGGGCCTGCGAGGCGTAGCGTGCAGCCAGGGCT
>JAYWFP010000215.1:0-3871 GCA_043778745.1 Chloroflexota bacterium | reverse complement strand
ACACGTCGGGCACGACCGCCAAGCCGAAGGGCATCCTGCACACGACGGCCGGTTATCTCCTCGGCACCAGCTACTCCCACGAGATGATCTTCGACCTCAAGCCCGACGATGTGTACTGGTGCGCCGCCGATATCGGCTGGGTCACCGGTCACAGCTACATCGTCTACGGCCCGCTCGCAAACGGCGCCACCGGGGTCATGTACGAAGGGGCGCCAGATACGCCGACCTGGGAACGCTGGTGGGAGATCGTCGAGGACTACAAGGTCTCGATCCTGTACATGGCGCCGACGGCCATCCGCTCGTTCATGAAGCAGGGGACCCACCACCCGGCCGCCCACGACCTGTCCTCACTCCGCGTCCTCGGGTCGGTGGGCGAGCCGATCAATCCCGAGGCCTGGCTGTGGTACCACGAGCATGTTGGCGGTTCAAGCGCACCGATCGTGGACACCTGGTGGCAGACCGAGACGGGCCAGATCCTCCTGACGCCGCTGCCGGGCGTGACGATCACAAAGCCTGGCTCCGCGACCTTCCCATTCCCGGGCATCGGCGCCGACGTGGTTGATGCCGACGGCGAGTCGGTACCGTTCGGCGGTGGGGGATACCTGGTCCTGACTCGGCCCTGGCCCGCCATGCTCCGCGGGATCTACGGCGACCCAGCACGTTACATGGAGACGTACTGGAGTCGATTCCCCGGCAAGTACTTTGCCGGTGACGGGGCAAAGCGTGACGAGGAGGGCTACTTCTGGCTGCTCGGGCGCGTCGACGACGTGATGAATGTGGCCGGGCACCGGATCTCGACGACCGAAGTTGAATCGGCCCTCGTCGATCATAAATCGGTCGCCGAAGCGGCCGTGGTCGGGACGAAGGACGAGGTGACCGGTCAGTCAATCTTCGCCTTCGTGATCCTGAAGGCGGACCAGACCCCGTCGGACGCGCTGGCGCTGCAGCTCCGCGAGCACGTTGCCTACGTCATCGGCCCGATCGCACGGCCCAAGCAACTCATGTTCGTTCCGGATCTGCCGAAAACGCGGTCCGGAAAGATCATGCGGCGACTGCTTCGCGACATCGCGGAGGGCCGGGCGCTGGGCGATACTTCGACGCTTGCCGACGCCGGTGTTGTGGATACCATTCGGGAGAGTTCGGGGCGAACAGAGGAGTAGCGGGTGCCCTTCGGATTTGGCAGGAAGCAGGACGAGGCGGAGGTGGTGCCCGGTGCGCCGCCTCAGGTCGTTCCGACCATGACCAGGTCGATCGCCTTTCAGGGATTCACCGAGGACGGGCGGCTCGAAGGCCAGGTCGTCCTGGCCGGACGCCTCCTGGAAGTACTCAACCAACGGGAACCGATTGCGGTCACGGCTGTCCGCTGGGCTCCGATCGACGGACATGCCGCCTTTGAGCCGGCCGTGGGCATAAGCGAGCTGGATCCGTACGACCTGATTCTGGTCATTGCCGGATCCGGCACACTCGCCGCGAAGACCGACGAGGAACGTGCTGCGCATCGGATCCACAAAGTGTCGTTCGACGTCGCCGTCTCGGCGCCGCCCTTTCGAGTGATCGGGAGCGTCCAGGTGCATCCCGGCGCGGTGCCGGAGTCGATCATGGATCGGGGAGGCGCGCTGTTCGCTGCCCTGACCGACGCGGCCGTCCATCACGGAGATGCAGCCATCGACCTCGGCGGCGCCGACACGATCCTTGTCAACCGCGCGTACATTCGGCAGGTCGTCCAGGTGGACCTGTCGACCGGGCTCCCATACACGAACCCGCCGCGCCTCGGTCAGGCACGATAGGAGCCGTCGAGCCGCGGTCCGCGCCGGCTCGGACGCCCAAATCCTAGGTCCTGGCGGGCTGCTTTCGACCGAAGAGTCCGCTCAGGATCGACACTCCCTTGGCCGGGAGTTTGCCCGTGGCCGGAACGGTTGGATCAATCCCGAGCACGAAGTCGGCCAGTCCTTCGAAGTCCCGGCTGACCGGCTCCTTCGGGAACATGTCGATGACGGTTCGGCCTTCGTTGGCGGCCTTCACGAAGCTCATGCCGCCCGACCGAATCGTTGCCATCGCCTTGAGGCCCACGACCTGCTCGATCTGGGCGATCGACACTCCGCTGTTGACGCGGTTGACGACCATCGCCAGACGATCGCGAACGCCGAGCTCAGTGGCAACGTCGCACATCTGGACGGCGGCGCGAATGGCCGGGATGTCGGGCGTCACCGGCACGATGATCCGGTCAGCGATCCCGAAGATGGTCTGATTGACCTCGCTGTAGGACGGGTGCAGGTCGACCACGATCACGTCGACCCCCCAACGGGCGGTCAAGATGGCCTCGGCGACGCGATCTGTATTCAGATTGATCATCGCGAGCGGGTTGGAAACGAGCGCAACGACGCGCACGCCGGTCTCGTGGACGGCCGCAACGTCGAGAAGGGATTCCGCCGGACCGCCCTCGTCCTCATCGAGCCAGGCGTCGCTCATGGTGCGCCCGGTCTCCATTCCGAGGGACAGGGTGACGTGCCCGGTAACCGTGTCGGCGTCCACGAGCAGGACCTTCCGGTCGCGCCGAACCTGTAGCGCGGAGGAGAGGTTCGTGGCGATCGTGGTCTTGCCCACGCCGCCCTTCGGATTGAAGATCGCGACGATCGGTGTCCGTGCGGCCCAATCGGCTTCAACCTGGCCGCGGGAGAGCACCGTGCTCTCGTGGTCGTTCGAGTCGACCTGGGAACGAATCAGCATCGCCTCGGCTCGCCAGCGGAGGCCGTCGGCGTCCACCGGGCGGAGAACGAGCTCATCGCTGGGCCCGAAGGTGTCGTCCTCCCCGAGGGCATCGAACTGGGATGCCGTGGCAATGATCAGTGAGGGAACATCCACACCGCGCGAGCGCTGTGCCGCGAGTGTGGCCGACACGGCCGACGGATCGTCGGTCATGTCGAGGATTGCAAGGCCGACGGGAAGTCCGCCTTCCACGACCCTCTCCAGTTCCGCCGCCGATTCGAGCACGACCGTTCCGAATTCAGCGGCCGCCAGGTACTCGAGGACGGCGCTACGTTCTCCATCCGGGAGCGCGACGGCGATGGTGGGGCGTCGCATGGAGGTGAACTCCGTTCTAGCCGAGACTGATTGGGGCGGAGGCCGTCACGGACAGCAAGCCATCTTCCGTGTTGGTGACGGCCGCGCTGAATTCCTCGAGCCCGCCGACAATCGCGGCGAGATCTGCGTCGGCCTGATGCCGAACAGTGAACACGAAGTCACCCGCCGGTCCGGACACAACCGAGATGGCCTCGATACCGGGCGCCTTGGCGACGGCCCGCTTGAAGCCCGCGATGCTCGCAACGCTGACGAGCCCGATGACCGACAAAAGCGTTACTGACGCCTCGTCGTTGGTCTCCTCAGCCGTCGTAGCCGGTGTACCGGTCGTCGAGGGCACGTCCATCGGCGCGAGATCGAGCGTGCCCGGCCGGTCGTCGGTCGACTCGATATCGGCTTCAGCTTCGGCCAGCGGTGCGGCTTCGGCCGACGACTCGACTTCGGTTGCGGTCGCGGCTTCGGACCGTGCGGCTTCGGACCGTGCGGCTTCTGCGATTTCGAGGATGGATTCGGGCGTCCAATCGTCCAGCCCATATTCGTCCGCCAGATCAGGCGGCTCCGGGAGCTGTTGAGCCAATCCGGCAAGCTGCGCAGGATCGTCCTCGGCGAAGAGCGTCTGGAAGAAGGCATCCATCTCGCTTGCGTAGGCCTCAACCACGTGCTGGACGTGCTCGAGCCGGCGCTGGTAGAGCGCGCTCAGTTCCCCGGTCTGTGATTCGAGCTGGCGCTTTCGACCAGTGATCCGCACGTCGGTCTCGCCGCGAATGCGAGCCATCTGGGCCTTGGACCACTC
>JAYWFP010000214.1:0-3902 GCA_043778745.1 Chloroflexota bacterium | reverse complement strand
TCGAGCGCGGCGCGTCTGCCGGGATCGTGATCACCGCCAGTCACAACCCGTGGACCGACAACGGGTTCAAGGTAAAGTCTCCGACCGGCTCGGCCGCGGGCCCCGAGATGCTCAAGGTCATCGAAGCCGGCATCGCGGCCAACGGGGGAGTCGTCCTGCCCAGGCGGCCGATCGCCGATGCCGAAGCCGTCGGACTCTTTGAGCGATTCGATCCGTTCGAGGGGTATGAGCGCTATGTCCGTCGAACCGTTGACATCGATGCGCTCAAGGCGGCCGATGTCAGCGTCCTCGTGGAGCCGATGTGGGGCGCCGGCGCCGGCTGGACCAGTCGGCTCCTCGGTGGCGGTCGGATCCGGGTCCACGAGATTCACCAGGAACGGAACCCGTATTTCGGCGGCGTGAACCCGGAGCCGATCCGGCCGAACGTCGATGAAGCGCTTGCGATGCTCGCCGGCGGTGGCTACGACGTTGGGCTGATGCTCGACGGTGACGCGGACCGGGCGGGGGCGGCCGACGAGCAGGGAAACTTCATCCACCAGCTCGAGGTCACCGGCCTCCTGATGTACTACCTGGCCGAACATCGCGGCCTCCGCGAACCGGTCGCGATCTCGGTCAACAACACCTCGATGGTGGGCCGGCTCGGGGCGCATTTCGGGATCCAGGTCTACGAGACCCCGGTCGGTTTCAAGTACATCGGGCCGAAGATGATCGAGACGGGCGCGATGATGGGCGCCGAGGAGAGCGGCGGGTTCGGGTTCGGCATGCACCTCCCGGAACGGGACGGCATCTATGCCGACCTGCTGCTCCTGGACCTGTTCCTGCGCGAGCGGGCGAGAGGCCAGTGGCCGGTCTCGACCATGCTCCGTCAGTTCCACGAATTGGCGGGGCCGTCGTTCTATCGCCGCATCGACGTCCACTTCGACCGGGCGGAGTACGACGCGGTCAAGCAGCACGTCCTCGTCGGGCTGCGCGATGAACCACCGACCGAGCTTGCCGGCCAGGCGGTCACGAACACACAGCTCCTGACCACCAACGACGGCATGAAGTTCTTCGTCGCCGACGGTAGCTGGCTGCTGATCCGTGCGTCGGGAACGGAGCCGCTGCTCCGGATCTATACGGAGTCGACATCCGAGGATCTACGCGAAGCCATGCTCGTCTCCGGCGAGCGCCTGGTACGGGGGAACTGAGGATGGGAGCCGTGAACGCCGGCGCTGGGGCCGCCGCGCGACGGGTGGAAAAGCCATGGGGGCATGAGCTCATCTGGGCACACACCGATCGATATGTCGGCAAGGTCCTCGTCATCGAGGCTGGCCGGCGGCTGTCGTACCAGTACCACGAGATCAAGGATGAATCGATCCGCCTGCTCTCCGGCCGCCTCCGCCTGACCCTCGAGAACGACCAGGGCGTCGACGAGGAATTCGAGCTCGGCCCGGGCGATGATGCCCATGTCGCGACGGGCCGCCGCCATCGATACGCCGCGATCGAGCGCTGCGAGCTGATGGAGGTCTCGACGCCCGAGCTCGAAGACGTCATCCGCCTGTCGGATGACTTCGGGCGCGAGGGAACCTCGGCACCCTGACCGATTCCGGGTGTCGGATCTGGCCATCCGGGTGTAGGCTGTTCGTGCGACCGTCTCGCCTGGTCGATCGTGCAAGGACCGGACGGCGGCACGCCAAGCAGCCCCTGCGGGGGCCGGAGGGTCTGGCACGATGCACAGCTCCTTGATCGGCAAGGTCGAGAAGGCCAATCGTTACGCCCGGGAACTTGATCGCATTTCTCTCGATCGGGTTTCGCTCACGTTCCGCGGCGACAACGACACGCACCAGGTCGCGCTCGACGCCGGTCAGTGGCATTGCACCTGCCACTACTTCCAGAGTTGGGGAGCCTGTGTCCACCTGCTCGCCCTGCAGAAGGTCTTTGGCGTGATGCTGCCCGATGAGGCGCAGGTGTCCATCTTCGGACCGACGGCGGTGCCCACCGCCTGACGTCGGGAGGTCGGCCACGGGCCGCCTCCACAACCAGATACGACGAGACCCGCCCGGGGATCCCGGGCGGGTCATTTCGTTGCCGCACCGTCTTTCGTTGCCGCGCCGTCAGTGCACAGCTGGTCGTCCTGTGGCGGTGGACCGGCCTATCAACGCACGGTGACGGCCCAATAGGTCAGACCATCGCCCCGTCCATCGGCCCGGAAGACGCGGGCCTCGAGGACCCATTGCCCCGGCGGGAGTGGCCCCACGGTGACCGACAACCCGTCCGCGGCGCGACTGCCCAGGGAAACGGCCTGCGGGTGGGCTCCGCTCGTGTCGTCCGCCTTGGCCACTACCGGCGAGATATCCCCAATGGTCGCCCCGTCGGCGAATCGGATTGCGAGCGTATCGGCAGCGCCGACCTCGACGGCCGGGATCGTCCTGAACGGCAACCATGGAGCGTCGCTGCCGGCCCCGTCCATCTCATAGGTACCGAGCGCCCCCAGGACGGCGCCGTGGGCGGTCACGAGCTCGGCGACCGGGCGCAGCGCCGAGTCCGAAGGTGCATCCGTCGGCATGACGGTCGCCAGCGAAGGCACATCCGTCGGCGTCGCTCGGACCGTGCCCTCGGCCCCGGGCACCGAGGTGCAGCCCATCAGGCCGACCAGGGCGAGGAGCGTCAGGCCGACAATCGGCCCGGCGAAGGCGAGATTGAGGTCGCGCGTCATTCGACGACCTGGCTGGGACAGCCAATTCCGCTGCACCCGCTGACCGTCACCTTGATCACGCCCGAGAGGGACTTGAGCGCGCCATCACCGGTGGCTGGCACGAACGAGGCCAACCACTCGTAGGTCGACGTGGGTGAGACCGTGAGCACGTACGTTCCCTCCGTTGTTCCGCTCGGGGCCATCGCCCCGATGCTCGTCCAGGTTGTGGACCCTGCGACCCGCCGCTGGAGGACTACCGAGCGGGAGCTGATCGGATCGCTCGTGAGCGCCCGATTTGCCGACGCGCTGGTCGTCTTCAGGGTGGCCGTGAACTTGACCGTGTCCCCGACCCGGACACTGGTGGAAGACGCGCCGAGCGTCGTGGTTGTGGCTATCGCAAGGCATGAGGAAAAGCGGGCACCGGCCGACTGGCGGTCGTACTCCAGCTGGAGACGGGCCACGTCGCACGGCGCAAAGGCGTGGGCGAACCAGCCGGCGTCCGGTCGCGTGCGACTGAGAGCCTGGACGACCGCGTTCAGATAGTCCGAGTTGGTGCTGTTGTTCACGTGGTGACCGAGATCCTCGATGTGTCCGAATTCATCGAGCGCGATGGTCTCCGCGTCGAAACAGCCGTTGGCGATGGTGGCGAGTCCCTCACACCAGCGGAGCGCCCCCCAGTCGAAGACGTAGTTCTGGGCGCGGAACCACATCTTGAAGCTCGACGGGGCCCCAGACCGATCCGCGCAGGCAATGCCAGCCGACGAGCAGCCCGTCGGTTCGCCATAGGCAATCGTGCTGGCGGAACCGGAAGCCACGCGAGCAAAGGTCGCGGCTCGTGAAGCACGGGTGAGGCTGGCGTCCGCGGCCGCCTTGTCGATCGCCGAGGCCATCCACGCGGGCGGTGCCTGATTCGAGCGCCACTGGTAGGTGACGGCCTGGTCCTGTGCCCAGAGCTGCCCACCAAGCAGGGGATCGGGTCCATGGGCGATGGTGCTGCCTGCGGCGACCGCGATCAGCAGGGTGCCGAGCAGGACCGAGCGGTAGGCGTTGCTACGAAGGTGCGTGGTCATGGTCGATTCCCCCCGGCCCGGGCGGGTGACTTGGTGATGGCAAAGAACGTCGGCTGTCCGCCGGGGCGGATCAGTCCGATCGCATCGGACGGCGTTTCGATTCCGCTCGTCCCGGTTCCGTCCTGCAGGAAAACGCCGCGCTCCACCTGACCGAGCGC
>JAYWFP010000213.1:0-9217 GCA_043778745.1 Chloroflexota bacterium | reverse complement strand
GGACCCGCCTTCGAGCGATTCCAGGCAGCCGTCGTCAGCGCCCTCGTTGTTGGTGCCGCAAGCGGGCTGATCCTGCTCGCCAGCGGGGCGCGGCCGGCTGAGGGATTGCACCTCCTGTACGCCTTCGTGGCGGTTGCCCTCATCCCGCTGGCGCGATCCTTCGCCGGCCGGCCGAATGGCCGCGGGTCCGTCGCGCTGCCGCTCGCAGCATTCGTGGTGCTCGGCGGGCTCGTCTACCGGCTCTTCACGACTGGTTGAGACCAGGATGGCCGCGCCCCGGACAGCCGCGCCCCGTCAGAGCCCCAGCCCGATCCACACCGCTGGCTCCCCGCGCTTGCTTGCGCTCCCGTCCCAGGCGTCACCTACCGCGACGACCCAGCCGTTGACAACCGCGATGCCGCTCGGCAAGTCCTGAATCAACCGGCGATCGGACATTTGGACCAAGGAAACGACGGGGCCGGCCGAACCGGCCCCGTCGTCCTGTCTACAGCCGAGGGAGGACCGGGGACCAAGGGAGGGTGTGCAGATGGAGTCGTCAGTCGGGACAGCCTGACCAGCCCGAGAACCCGCGGTGCATCCCGGGGTTGTGCTCACCGCTGAAGCCGCCCTCGGTCGTTGCATGATGAGCGACGCAGGCGCCGTAGGCGGCCCCGCCTCCCGCGGCTGCGACCGGGCTGGCCCCGATGAGCAGCGCTAGAAGGGCGCCAGCCGCGAGCGCTAACCGGATCGTTCGAGTCATGGATCAACCTCTTCTTCTGTCATTGCGTGTCGTGAATGCCGACTGTCACGCCCGAACCTGAGTCCCGGCTGAGTCGAAGCTAAGAAAGGCCACGCGAAGCAGAATTGTGGCGTTTCAGGTTCGCCTCATCCGCCGCTCAGCTTCGACGGCGAAGATCGGACACCTGGGGAGCGGCGACCGTCAGCCCTGGAGCGCGGCGACGACCCGGCTCAGCCGCTCGCGCGCCTCGCTCGCGATCGAGAGGACGGATGGCTTGCCCGCGATGGACAGCGCGACCACCGGATCGAGGACCTCGACGGCCGTCATCCCCGCCTGATCCTCGCGGAGGACGACGTTGCACGGCAGAAGCGCCCCGATTGAGGGGTCGGCCTCGAGTGCCGCATGCGCCAGCGTCGGGTTGCACGCCCCGAGGATCAGGTAGGGCGGGCGCTCAATGCCGAGCTTTGCCTTGAGCGTGGCCGCCACGTCGATCTCGGTGAGGACTCCGAATCCTTCGGCCTTCAGCGCGGCCTCGACCCGAGGTCGTACCTCCGCGATAGGCTGAGCGACTGTCGTGCCGAACGTATAGCGTTCCGTTGTCGTCATCGGCTCGTACCTCCAAGGGTCGGCTGTATCACTGGGTGACCGTGACCGTGATCGTGCCCCGCATCCAGGGGTGGTAGATGCACACATACGGGTAGGTCCCGGCAACAGCAAACGCACGGCTGTACCGGTCGCCTGGCGCGAGGTTACCCGACGACCAGGATCGGTCCGTCGCAGTGGCGGTGTGTGGCAGCGAATCGTCGTTGATCCAGGTCACGGACGCCCCGACCGAAACGGTGATGTCCAACGGGGCGAACCGGGATCCGGCCATCCGCACTTCGGTCGCGCCGGCCTGCGCCGACGGAGTCGGGCCGCTCGATCCCGGCGGTAACGCCGAGGCCCCCGGGGCGCCGTAGCCGCTCATCATCCCCGACCCCATGCCGCCGGAGCCCATCATCGATCCGACACCCCAGGTGGTCCGGGTTCGGTCGCCAAGGACTGCACCGGCAGCCATGAATGCCAGTCCGCCGCCCAGCAGGACAGCGCCGAGCCAGCCGAGCCGTCGATCTCGCATCAGTACCCCAGGATCCGCTTGGCCTGCTCGAACTCATCGGCGGTGATCTCGCCCCGCGCGTAGCGCTCACGGAGGATGTCGAGCGGTGTCTTTCCAGCTTGGCGGGTCGAATCGTCGGTGCGGCGCGCTGCATTCGTCACCGCCCACGCAATGAGCACGATGAGGCCGATCACGAACGCGAGTCCGCCGATCACCCAGAGCCAACCGCCGAAACCCATGTCCCATCCCCCGCAGGAGCCCATCATCGCCTGACCTCCAGACTGCCGATTGGCCCGACCGGACGCACGTCAGACCGAGCCTGCTCGCTCGACAACGGCACACGCCCGGCGGGCACGCTGGAGTTGGCGAGCGATGATGACGATCCCGATGATGTTCATGCCGATGCCGACGAACAGGAGCGGCGTCTTGTAGGCGTTGAGGAATACCGCTGCCGCGGACAGACCGACCAGCGGCAGGAGCTCGACGAGGTGGTGGGCGCAGCAGGCAAGCATCGCCGCGGCGCTCGTCCCGGTGCCAGCGACCGTGACCGCGGCGGCGGCTCGATGTTGGCGATCCAGGATGCGAAGTTCGGCGAACAGCGCGAGCTGCGTCCCGAAGCCGACGCTAATGAAGCCGACGAACAGGGCATCAGTCGCGAGTTGCTGCAGCGCGTGTTCGATCCCCTGGGCCAGGCTGACGATCCCGAGATAGAGGCCCAGGAGAACCGCTGCGCCGACGACCCCGGCGGCGATCGAGCGCGGCGAGATCGGAAGCGTCGGCCGGGGGGATCGAGCGATGGCGGTCACGAGCCAACCTCCCAGCGCAGTGTTCGCTCGGGCACGTCACCGACACCGACGAGCACCAGCTCCATCCATTGGGCGCCGGCGAGGAACTTCTCTGCGTTTCCGTCAAACGTCAGGATCCCTTCGCGATGATGCCCACCCGCCGGTGCCGCCCACGGCCGTGCCGTCAGCGTCTCGCCGCGGTCGTTGCGAACGGTGGCATCGGCAAGGTCCAGCTGGTCGAGGTCGATCGAGTGGGTGTCGAGGGTGATATCGAACACGACGCCCACTGCGGGACCAGTCCAGGTGGCGACGGCCGTCACCTGACCGCCCTCGTTTCGTTGCGTCGCCGGGTCCGCCGACTCGGGGGATCCGGAAGCCACCGGGCCGGCGGACTGGTTCGCCGTGCCGGCAGACGGGTTCGTGATGCCGGCAGGAGGGCTTGTCGCGCCGGTGCATGCGGCAATGGTCGCGCCGAGGACGAGACCGCCGAGCGCCGTTCGGACATGTGGTTGCATGGAAGAACCTTCCTCGCGCCGGCTGAAACGAATCTGAGGATCGAGTGAAAGCCGGCTGATAGAGAGACGCCGGGCCCCGTGGGGACCCAGCGACTCGGTGGAGATGATCAGCGGGTCGGCTTGTCCTGAGGGTGCATCGACTGCATGAGTGCCGGGTCACAGGTGCCGTCCTGGCCCATCGATGCATGCATGGCCCCCATCTGGGCGCCGTTCATGCCTTGTCCGCCCATCAAGCCGCCGGACATGCCACCCGACACGCCACCCGGCATCGCGCCGCCGGACATGCCACCACCGGACGTCATGCCACCACCGGACGTCATGCCACCGGACATCCCGGGCACCGTCTGGGGCGAAGGGTCGGTGGTCGGATCCTGGGCGACTGCCAGACCGGCTGTTGCGAGCAGTAAGGCTCCCCCGAGGATCGTCCCGGCGAGAATGTTGATGCGCTTCGTTGCCATCGTTCGTTCCTTTCGTGTCTTGTTCTGGCGACTCAATTGATCCCGAGCAGGCTTCGCGCCTGCTGGTACTCCTCGTTGCTGATCTCACCGCGTGCGAGGCGCGCCTTGAGGATCTGTGCGGCGTCATCGTTCGGCGTGTGATCCCTGCCTGAGATCGCGGCACCTAAGGCCCACACGACGGCGACCACGAGGACGACCGCGAGGATCATCCAGAGCAAACCGCCGAACCCCATTCCCCAGTCCAAGCCACCCATCACGTCGTTGTCTCCATTCAGTGCATGTCGTTTTCGTTTCCGATGACACGAGACTAGGTGTGGCACCTGAAGACCCAATGCCGGTTCGGGTCAAGATTCGGTCAAGTTGGGCTCGTGAACTCATGCGCTCTTCAGGCCTCTCTCATCTGGCTCTTATGGATTGTGCGGAAACTCGTAGCGATCTGGTACGTGTTGGCGTGCTATCCAAATCGGAGGAGCCTCACTCATGCAGAGTCGTCAATTCCTTTCCATCGGTGCCGCCGCTGTCGTAATCGGTGTCATCGGCGTTGCCCTGCTCAAGAGTTCCGGCGATGGGCCCGGGTCGTCATCGACGCCGGGGGTCCCGGCGACGGGAACCGTCTGGGTCGCCGACGAATATGGGAATAGCATCACGGTGATCGACGCGGCAACGAACACTCCCGTCGCGACACTCACGGGGATCGAGGGGCCCCACAACCTCCAGGCCTCGCCTGACGGAAACAGCGTGTGGGCGGTGAGCGGGCACGAGTCGATGGCCGTAATGATCGATGCGACGAACTACACGCTCCACGGCGCTGTCCCGACCGGGAAGGATCCGGCGCACATCGTACTGACGCCCGACGGAGCGACGGCCTACGCGACCAACGGGTCGGACGACTCGGTCACCGTCATCGACGTCGCGACCATGAAGTCGACCCTGACCATTCCGGTCGGTGCCTACCCGCACGGCCTGCGTCCGAGCCCGGATGGAAAGTGGGTCTATGTCGCAAACGCGAAGGGATCAACCCTCAGCGTGATCGATACGGCCACCAACGCCAGGGTCGCCGACATCGAAGTGGGCCAGAAACCGGTCCAGGTTGGCTTCTCGCCTGACGGACGGTACGTCTATTTCTCGCTCAATGGCGAGAACGCGGTCGGCAAAGTCGATGTCGCCACGCGCAAGTTAGTTGGCAAGGTCTCGGTAGGTGTCGGGCCAATCCAGGTTTTCGTGACCCCTGACAACCGGTACGTTCTGGTGGCGAACCAAGGGACGAAGGAGGAGCCCTCCACGACCGTCTCGATCATCGATACCCAGACCTTCTCGGTTGTCGGCACGGTCGACACCGGGAAAGGGGCTCACGGCGTAGTTATCGAGCCATCGAGCCGCTACGCCTACATCTCGAACATCTACGGGAACGATGTCGCCGTCCTCGACATCGGCGCCCGCAAGGTCATCACCACGATCCCCAGCGGTGCCGGTCCCAACGGGATCAGCTTCTCGGTGCGGGCGCCAGCGCCCGCGAGTTCGAATAAGATCGAACTCCCGATGCCGACGCATGGCGACGACGCCATGCCCACCATGGACATGCCCTGACCAACGACCGAGCAGGACAACTGAACCCCGGCCCGGACGCCGAGGTTCAGGTCATCCGCGGAGGGTCAGTTCAGCCCGGTTCTGCCTTCGGGAGCGTCAGACGGAACGTGGAGCCTCGGCCCGGGCCTTCGCTCTCGGCCGAGACGCGGCCGCCCATCGCTTCGGCGAGTGCCCGTGCGATGGCAAGGCCGATCCCGGACCCGCCGAGCGCTCGCGAGCGCGACGGGTCAACCCGGTAGAAGCGCTCGAACACCTTCTCGCGCTGCTCTTCCGTGAGCCCGGGCCCCTGATCCGTCACGTCGATCACGACCTCGTCCTTTCTTGACCTCGCAACAAGGATCACCTCGGTCCCGGGCGGGGAGTAACGGATGGCATTGCTTGCGAAGTTGTCGACGATCTGGACGAACCTTGCTCGGTCGGCATGGACCCACAGAGGTCCAGCAGGGCGGTCAAGCCGCAGTGCGGTCCCGTGCTCCAGTGCCTGCCCGGCGAACCGCTCGCGGACGCCGTCGAGCTCCTTGCTCACGTCCACAATCGTCAAGGAGAGCGGGAGCTGGCGTGCCTCGGCCCGCCACAGTTCCTGGAGATCGTTCACGAGCCGAGACAGCCGGGTCGTCTCGCCGCGGAGCAGTGACCAGGTCGCATCGCTCGGCTGGATGATCCCGTCCTCGAGCCCTTCCAGGTAGCCGTCGAGGGTCGTCAGCGGCGTTCGTAACTCGTGGGCCACGTCGCCCACCAGCTCGAGGCGCCGCCGCTCGGTCGCCTCCAGGGATGCGGCCATCGTGTTGAACGACTCGGCGAGCTCTCCGAGCTCATCGTCGGACGCCACCGGCACGCGCTCGGCGTAGCGACCGGAGGCGATCCGGCGGCTGGCGGCAGCGAGGCGGCCGATCGGGCGCGACACGCGGGTCGAGAGGGCGAAACTTACGACGATCGCTGCCGCCGCGGCGACGGCGGCGGCAACCAGGAGCGCCGTCTCGATGGCAGACTGGAAGGCGACCCGGATGAGGCCGCGCATCATGTCGCCCATGTCGCCCATCGACGGGCCCATGGCGGCATTGAACGCCTCCGGTGCCACGAGCCCCACCGCGAGGAAGAGCGTCGCGCTGCCGACGACGACGACCAGCAGGTGCGACAGGAGCAGGCGCGTCCTGATTCGGCGGCGAGGGCTCATCGACTCCCCTCCTGACTGCGGAAACGGTAGCCAACGCCACGCACCGTCTCGATGAACATCGGCGAGGCAGCATCGTCCCCGAGCTTGCGGCGGAGGTTACCGAGGTGAACGTCCACGATGTGGTCGTCGCCGACGAAGTCCATTCCCCAGACACGATCGAGGAGCTTCTGACGGCTGAACACCACACCCGGGTCCTCGGCCAGGGTCGACAGCAGGTTGAACTCGACCATCGTGACGGTGACCGAGGCTCCACGAAGGGTGACCGTCCGCCTCGGCATGTCGATGTGGAGTTCACCGCGCTCGAGCAGGTCGGCGCCGTCCCCTGCCCGCCTGACGCGAGGCCGGCGCAGGAGCGCCTTGACGCGGACGACGAGCTCGCGCGGCGAAAAGGGCTTGACCAAATAATCGTCAGCTCCGACCGAGATTCCGACGATCCGGTCGATCTCCTCGGAACGCGCGGTCAGCATGATGACGTAGGCATCAGTGAACGTCCTCGCCTGGCGGAGAACCTCCAACCCATCGAGACCGGGCAGATTGATATCCAGGATGACGACATCGGGCGACCGCGACCGGATCAGGTCCAGGGCCGACGGCCCGTCCGCGGCCGTGATGACATCCATGCCCTCGGCCTCGAGGTAGCCGCGGACCAGCTCCACGATCGGGGCCTCGTCGTCGACCACGAGGACACGAATGGTGGTCATGGCGCTCGAAGCGGGAGGTTGACCGTCGCGACGGTCCCACCGCTGGTCCGATCCGCAAGCTCGATCGTACCGGCATGGGATTCGACGATCCAGCGCGCAATCGCCAGGCCCAGACCGGTACCGGATGGCCGCATCTCGCGTGCCTGCCTTCCTCGGTACAACCGTTCGAAGAGACGCCCGCGATCGGTCTCGGCCAGCCCGATCCCGGTGTCCTCGATGCGAACCATGGCACGCCCATCGATCGCGCTGATCCCAGCCGTCACCGTTCCACCGACTGGGGTGTAGCGGGCCGCGTTGTCGAGCAGGATGCCGAACAGCTCTCGAAGTCGGTCGGCATCACCGTCGACGCTGGCCGCCTCCACCTGCGCGACGCTCATCCGAACGTCGGGCGAGGCCTGCGCCTGACGTCGCACCGACTCGACCAGCAGCGCATCCAGCTCGACGGGCGCGAACTCGAGTCGAGCCCCGGATTCGGCCCGCGCGAGGGAGAGCAGATCGCCGATCAGCCTGGCCATCCGTTCAGCCTCGTCGCGCGCATCGGCCAGGATCGCCCGGCGCTCCTCCTGCGGGACGTCCTCCCGTTTCGCGAGGTCCAGGCTGGCCCGGATCGTGGTCAGCGGCGTCCGGAGCTGGTGGGACGCATCAGCCAGGAATCGCTGGAGCGCCTGATGGTTCTGTTCCAGGGCCTCGAGCATCTCGTTGAACGCGATCGCCAGCTCGCCCACCTCGTCGCCGGGCCGACCAGCCTCCACCCGGGCTCCGAAGTCGCCCGAAAGCGCGATCGCTCGGGCAGTGTCGGTCACGTCGACGATGGGTGCCAGGGCTCGCCGCGCAAGGGCGAGTCCGCCACCGAGTGCGAGTGCGACGATGATCGTACCCCCGAGAATCAGGGCCGTGGTGACCGTACGGAGGACATCTCGAAGGGGGGCCGTCGAACCTGCCCAGGCGACGTATCCAAGCAGCTCGCCTCCCGCCGCGATGACCGGCTCCACCATCATCCTGACCACGTCGTTTGCCACCTCGACCTCGCGCACGGCGTGCTGGTGGCGGTCGGCCGCCGCGAGGTCCTGGTCGGCCAGCGGAAGGGGCTCGACGCCGGACCCCGCCGAGTCCGCCAACACCGACCTGTTCGGCGCCAGCACGACCACCCGCCCGCCGGTGGAGGCGAACTGCTCAACGAGCCGCTCGGACGGATGGAGCGCGCCGGCCGCATCGACGTCCTGGGCGAACGCACCGCCGGCGTGCTCAGCGTTGGCCAGCAGGGCCGAGTCGAACGACCGCTCGAGCTCTGAGCGGAGTGCGAGGAACACGCCCGTCCCGAACACGATGAGAGCCACCGCCAGAAGCCCCGTGTAGATAAGGGCGAGGCGGGTACGGATGGACGGCGGTCGCCCCAGGCTCATCACTCCTTGAGCACGTAGCCTGCCCCGCGCACCGTGTGGATCAGCCGCGCCTCATCATCCAGCTCGAGCTTGCTGCGCAGGTAGCGCACGTATACCTCGAGAACATTCGATTCGCCCTCGAAGTCATACGACCAGACGTGCTCCATGATCAATTCACGGGTGAGGACCTTGCGCGGATGGCGCATGAAGAGAAGGAGCAGGTTGTACTCCGTGGTCGTCAGCTCGATGGTCCGGCCGGCCCGGCGGGCCTCACGGGCGTCGACGTCGAGTTCGAGGTCGGCGAACCGGAGCACCTCGCCGGCGGGCTCGGCTCGGCGTCGAAGCAGGGCGTGGACGCGCGCGAGCAGCTCCTCGAAGCTGAACGGCTTGACGAGATAGTCGTCGGCGCCGGTTTCGAGCCCCTGCACCCGGTCCTTCACCTCGTCTCGGGCAGTTAGCATGAGGATCGCGACCTCGTCGCCCGCCGATCGAAGGCGCCGGGTCACCTCCAGGCCATCGATACCGGGCATCATCACGTCCAGGACGATGAGATCCGGGAGGTGTTCGCGGGCCTTCTCGAGTCCCTCCTCGCCGCTGGCCGCCTCGACCACCCGGTACCCCTCGTAGGCCAGTCCGCGTCGAACGACAGTCCGGATCTTCGGATCGTCGTCGACGACGAGGATGCGTGTCGGCTCGCTCATGGCGATCCAGTCTCCGTCAGTGGGTCATTCCGGGCATGTCGCCCATGCCGGGCATCTGGGTCATCTCCGGCGCCATCGTATGTGACGGCGCCTCGCTCGG